>NZ_JBEPJY010000007.1:0-215460 GCF_040327975.1 Geobacillus sp. G4 | reverse complement strand
CCGATTTGGTCCGCTCGACTTGCATGTATTAGGCACGCCGCCAGCGTTCGTCCTGAGCCAGGATCAAACTCTCCAAAAAAAGTTGATAGGCTTTTGCTTTGGCCAATGCGGCCTCCGCTTTTCTATTGCGCTTCGTTTCGTTCAGTTTTCAAGGAACGAGACCTCTTCTTGAACTTGCTTCGTTGCAATCTTGCGCCGAGGAATCCAACTCCTCTGGACTCCCTCAAACGCAAATGTGTTTTCCGCTTCCTAAAGCGGCCCTTACATCATAGCATTTTTATTGTTCGTTGTCAACAGCCTTTTATTCATACCGCTCCGCAACATTTTCCCGGCGCGACAGCGATTTAAAATATATCATCGTTCGACAAGGAAGTCAAGAGCTTTTTTCGGCCGGGTTGCCTCCTTCCTTCAATGATCTTGGCAACTGACATTTGTATAAACACAATGAAATTCCTAATAGCATCCATCCTCTCACCGGCTCCCTTCCATTTTTGGGGATCAGCAGAAGGGGACCGTCAAAATTCTTTTTTTTTACAACGTGTAATACCGTTCGAGCATTGTATTTCCTTTTGTCGGCATTTCCACGACGGTTAGCACTTTCCTTTCGACAAGATACTCAAGCATGATAACAAGATCAACCGAGTAAGGCGCAAACTGCGGATGACCGGTCATTTCCTCAATGCTCCAAGCACCATTTTTTTCTTTCAGCGCTTCGCATAAATGAGAGGAACCTGATTCTACGTAAGAATGAATCAAAAATTCACTGGCCAGCAACAAAAGTTCCAGCCGTTTCGGAAGCGGTTCTTCACTTCCAACGAGTTCTTCATACAGTTTATAAATCCTTCCATCCATTCGCTTGACTTGATTCCATACGGTCACTTCCGGGTAAAGTCCGTGCTCGATCACGGTCAATCGCGCCAAATGATGGAGGGCTTGCACCATATGGTTGTATGAGTCGAGCCAATGCTTGGCGGCAAACAGCGCCTTGCCCTCTGTATAATGGCGGATCAGTTTGGCAAACTCGAGTCCCATTTTCAATCGCCGTTCTTTAGGCGGGAATTGCTCAAGGCGCTGGCGCAACTGCTGAACATAGCCGTTTCGGTCAAACACGACCGTTCCGTTGAACACCCAGTCGACCGCCTTTCGATGTGACCCGAGAACAAGCCATTCATTTAACTGCCGTTCACTGACTGCATAAAGCACCGCCTTTTTCTCGTTTAGTGAATACTGTCTGAGAAGCATAGGCTCGCTTTGCGGGTCGACAATGACGAGCAGCACGACATCAAACGTATCCGTTGTTGCTGCATGGCAAGCCGTTTTTTCAATCATTAAAATTCCGTGCGTGTTGCAGCGGTTTGCCCATTCGTGACAGATGGGATGCAGCAATTCTTTCATACCTCGCGTCCGTTGCAGAAAGCCGGCCGCGATATCCGGGCGGACAAATCCCTCAGATATCCCAACATATCGATTGACAGACAACCATACGTTCCTATTTTGAGCCGGCTGTTTTTTCTGCAACGTTTTTTCCTCCCTTCCACCATCATCAATCATCACATTGCGTTTGTGCAGATGTTCAAACAATGCTGTCAACGCCTGTTTCATTTCAGAAAGACCAGAATGCTTGCATCCATGAAGCTGTCGTTTGTTGCCGTCATTCGTTATTCGACAAAAAACGAGGAATTCCTTTCTTTAAAACGTCGATTTTGTTGATTTCTTCTTCGCGATGGGACCCCGTTTTATGGTATAGTGGTCTATGTAGGAGGGACTGTGATGAGCATCAAATATTCGAGCAAAATCAACAAAATTCGCACTTTCGCCTTAAGCTTGATTTTTATCGGTGTCATTGTCATGTATCTTGGGCTGTTTTTTCGTACGTCCCCGGTCATCATGACGTTGTTTATGTTGTTTGGGATGTTGTTTCTTGTCGCCAGTGGCATTGTATATTTTTGGATCGGCACACTCTCGACGAGAGCCGTCCAAGTTGTTTGCCCGTCGTGCGGCAAAGTGACAAAAATGCTCGGACGCGTCGATTTATGTATGTTTTGCCGTGAACCGTTGACGTTAGACCGCGAACTGGAAGGAAAAGAGTTTGACGAAAAGTACAACAAAAAAAGAAAAAGCTGATAGCCGCCTTGTGCTATCAGCTTTTTTAATGCGAATGCGCCGGCGCCCCGCTTTTTTGACAGTCAGGGCAGACTCCGTACACTTCCATGCGATGATGGTCGACCTTAAAGCCGGTGACGTGAGCGGCAAGCTGCTCGACTTCATCAAGCGCTGGATAGTGGAAATCGACAATTTTGCCGCACTCTTCACAGATGACGTGATAATGATTGGAAGTGACGAAGTCAAACCGGCTTGACGAATCGCCGTACGTCAGCTCTTTGACAAGCCCGATTTCCTTAAAGACGCGCAAGTTATTGTAGACGGTAGCTACACTCATGTTTGGGAATTTCCCTTCCAGCGCTTTGTATATTTCATCAGCCGTCGGATGGGACATCGAGCTGATCAAATACTCCAATATCGCATGACGCTGCGGCGTGATGCGTATGCCAGTCTTTTTCAGCATGTCAAGCGCTTCCTTCAGTTGCTCGTTGTCAGACACCGTCATGCACCTCACTCTCTGTGCAAAGGTGAAAAAAATTATCACTTTATAATATTTATAATTAGTCTACAAAGAATACATGCCATTTGTCAATATAGATGCCATTAATATATGGGCTCAGACGCCATTTTAACAAAAAAAGGAGGCGGAAATTGTTTCCGCCTCTTATGTCATTCATTTGAGGAGGTTACTATGTATCATACGCCAAACGATGTACATTGTCTGGACGCTTACCTAGATGACGCTAGTCGGGCGACTTCCGCAAGCGCCTCATCGACATGCCCCTTCACTTTCACCCTGCGCCATTCTTGGACCAACGTTCCGTCGGGGGCGATAATGAATGTCGAGCGATCAATGCCCATATATTCCTTGCCGAAATTTTTCTTTTTCTTCCATACCCCATACAGCTCGGCCACTTCATGCCGCTCATCAGAAAGAAGCAAAAATGGCAACTCATATTTTTCGATAAACGCCTCATGCCGCTTCATTGGGTCGGTGCTCACTCCTAAAATGACGGCGTTCAACTCAGCGAACTGCGCATGGCGATCGCGAAAGTCGCACGCTTCGGCTGTGCACCCCGGGGTCATGTCTTTTGGATAAAAGTAAAGCACCACATACCGGCCGCGAAAATCAGACAGCGAAACCATTTTCCCATTGCTTGCCGGCAAGGTGAAATCTGGAGCTGGCTGGCCAATGGCAATCGTCATGTCGTTCCCCCCGTCTTCTTCGTTTTCTTTTAGCGTAGCGAAGACGAAGGGAAATTGCAACTCATATCAGCGATGATCCCAGTCAAACACGGTGCGCGTCACGATGACAGCGGGCATAATGTAGCCGAGCAGCGCTTCGGCAATGGCGATCCACCGCCCGACGCCGATCGGAGTGACATCACCGTATCCGACCGACAAAAGCGTCATACCGCTTAAATACAAGCTGTCTTCAAGCAGCGACAAACGATCTTTCGATGCGCTATTTGGGGATGGGGTAAACACAGCATGGCCGTTTACTTGCAAAATCATATAAATCATGGCAAAACCGAGCAACATCGTTAAATACCATTGGACGAGAACCCATAAGCTATCGAGTGACAGGCGATGCGTCGCTTGCACGCGCACTGTCCAAAGCGAGGTGATGCTGCCGAGCAGTACGGCGGCAACAATGCCAAGGAAGGCGTAATCCATCACGTTCCCCCCATTTTTGTCCGTCGTTCATATATACGCGGACAACCGGGCGATTATACCGCATGACCCTCCGCACCCTGCTTGAATCGGCAGCACTCCTGTATTCCACCGGATCGCCCGACCCATTTGACAAGCCAGCGTCCCGTCAGACGAAGCCAATCGTTGCGCTTTACTGAGCAAAATAGCGCGCCAATACACCTTTTAACGTCGCAGCACTACGGTGGAACCATTTTTTCTCCTCCTCGTCAAGTTCAATTTCAATCACTTCGCGGATGCCATTTCGGTTGATCACAGCAGGCACACCGATGTAGACATCGCGTTCGCCGTATGGGCCGTCCAAGTAAGCGGAAACGGTCAAAATGGCATTTTCATGATGCAAAATGGCGCGCGTCACGCGGGCAAGCCCCATAGCAATCCCGTAGTACGTCGCTCCTTTTTTCTCAATAATTTGGTAGGCGGCATCGCGCACATTGACAAAAATGCGCTCGAGCTCTTTTTGCGCTTCTTCCCCTTTGGACTCGACCAGCTTGCGGATCGGCACGCCGCCGATATCAGCCTGGCTCCAGACCGGGAGTTCAGTGTCGCCATGTTCGCCGATAATATAGGCGTGCACGTTCGTCGGGGCGACGGCGAAATAGTCGCCCAACAAGAAGCGGAACCGCGCCGTGTCCAAAATCGTGCCCGATCCGATTACTCGCTCTTGCGGCAGGCCGCTGAATTTCCACGTCGCGTACGTTAAAATGTCGACCGGATTGGTGGCGACGAGAAACAGTCCTTGAAATCCGGATGCCATGACCGACTCAACGATCGAGCGGAAAATGGCAATGTTTTTGTCCACAAGATCAAGCCGCGTCTCGCCCGGTTTTTGGTTGGCGCCGGCGCAAATGACAACCAAATCGGCATCGCGGCAATCATCGTAATCGCCGTGCCAAATGTCAGCCGGCTTCGGCGCAAATACTTTCCCATGGTTGAAGTCCATCGCATCGCCCTCAGCCTTGTTTTCATTTGCATCGATGAGCACGATCTCATCGGCAATCCCTTGATTCATTAAGGCAAACGCATAACTGGCGCCGACAAACCCGGTGCCGACGACCGCTACCCGATTTCCTCTCCCGTTTTTCATCACTATTCACCTCTTCTTCCTTTTTGTGAATATATTCACATTTTATTTTACGCCACAACATGCTAACGATACAGACAAGGTTGTGTCGATTGCTTGACCATTGTTTGTCATTTTGATGGCAAATGAACAAAAACGGGCGGGGCGCCTAGCTCCCCGTCCCGCGATATCGTCTCACCCCGGCGTTCCAAAGCATGACCGAAACGGTGAAGCAAACCATGCCGACCACTGGGGTGAAAAAGGCATAACTGTACCATTCCTTTTTATCAAGAAAATAAGCAGCTGGATAAACGCCGACAAAGGCAAACGGCAGCACCCACGTTAAAATATAGCGGATGACGCGATGATAAATATCGATCGGGTAGCGGCCATAGCTGCTGATGTTGTACATCATCGGCATGATGGATGTGCGGGCGTCGGCAAAAAAACTGATCGTCGCCAGTGAAATGAAAATGCCGGCATAAATCAATGCACCGCCAATGACAAACAAAATAAACACGAAGACATCATACCAATGAAATGAAAGAGACAAGCGGCTGCCGGCATACAGCATAATGATCAGCCCGGGCACAGCGCCAAGCAACGATTCGAGCTCCATCCGCTCCAAAACAATTTGAAACAGGCTGTTTAGCGGGCGCGTCAACACGCGATCCATTTCCCCCTGCACAATATATCGTTCATTAAAATCCCAAAGGTTAAAAAAGGCGCCAAATACGGCATATGGAACAAGAAAAAAACCGTAAATAAACAAAATCTCATCGCGCGACCAGCCGTGAAGCATCGTCGTATGGCCGAACACAACCAGCAAAAATACCAAGTTGACCGCCTGAGCCATAAAGTCAGACAGCCACTCCACGAACAAATCGGCTCGATATTGCAGCTTTGTCTTCATATATTGCGCCATGTATTGAAAAAAAACCGATACGTAAAACAACGTTTACCCCCCTTGCACAACAAGACGCTTTTTCGCCGCTCTCCATAACCATCCAATCGGAAAAAGCAATACGATGCACCACGTTGCCTGCAGAAGCAGGCCATCACGGACAGCAGCACCTTTAAAACTTTCTGTCATGATCATGCTTGGGATGTAGCTGATGGCTTGAAACGGGAAATACATCATCGCCCGTTGCGCCCAATCAGGATAAAAGGAAAGCGGCAAAATGAGCCCAGAAAACAAGTCGATGATAAACCGCTTCGCCCTAAGCAACCCTTCATTTCGGAACGTAAAGAACGTCACAACCCCCGCAAGCAAGTTCAGCTCCGAAAAAATGATAAAGCTGAATAGAAGCGACAAGCCGAAAGACAGCCACGTTTTGGCGTGTCCCGGAAACTGAAGCGGCAAAAAAAGCGATACGACCAAAAGCCCAGGCAGCGATAAAAAGAAAAGGCGAAACAGCCCTTCGCCAAGCCCTTGCACAGCTTTCATCCCTAAATAGCTGTACGGGCGGATCAGTTCAATCGCTACTTTTCCATCGCGGATTTCCATGGCGATTTCACGGTCAAGGTTGTTAAAATAAAACGCCCGCGCCAGCCAGGAAATGGCGACATACGTCGTCATTTGCCCAAGCGACATCCCTTGCATCGATGATTTGCCGCCATAAATAGCCGACCAAAGGAAGTAATACGCTGCGATGTTAATGGCGTAAATCAAAATGCCAGTGTAATAGTTTGTCCGGTAGGCGAGCATCATTAAAAAGCGGATGCGGACCATTTCGACATACTTACCCATGAACCGCACCTTCCTCATAAATATTGCGGATGATCTCCTCCGTCGGCACTTCGTGAATATGGATGTCATTTAACGCACAACGGGCAGCGACGCGACTGACAACTTCCGGCACGCCTCCTGATGGAACGTGCGAGACCCAAACGTTTGGCTGTTCACCTTTTTTCCAAACAACATCCAACCCTTCAGTCAACTGCTGCAAAAAAGCGGCCGTCACCGCTTCGGCAAACGTAAAGGCGACCCGTTTTCCTTGGCCCCATCTTTCTTTCAGGCGCTCAAGCGACCCGTCGTAAATGATTTTCCCTTCATCGAGCATAATGACCCGCTCGCAAAGCGCTTCAATGTCTGACATATCGTGCGTCGTCAGCAGGATCGTCGTGCCATACCGTTCATTCAATTGCTTTAAAAACTGGCGGATGTTGAGTTTGACAAGCACATCAAGGCCGATCGTCGGTTCATCCAAAAACAACAGCGGCGGGTTGTGAATGAGCGCGGCGGCAAGCTCACAGCGCATCCGCTGGCCAAGCGACAGCTTGCGCACCGGCTTATCAAGCAGCGGGCCGATCTCAAGCATGTCAATCACCTCGGCCATATGGCGGCGATATTGCTCGTCCGAGACGCGGTACACTTTTTTCAACAGCCGGAACGACTCTTGAACAGCGATGTCCCACCATAATTGCGAACGCTGGCCGAACACGACGCCGATCGTGCGCACGAATTTTTCCCGCTCTTTATGGGGATTCATCCCGTTGACGACAATGCGCCCAGACGTTGGCGTTAAAATGCCGGTCAACATTTTGATCGTCGTGGATTTGCCGGCGCCGTTTTCGCCGATATAGCCGACGATTTCCCCTTGCTTAACAGCAAACGAAATGTCATCAACCGCTCGAACGAGCGTATAACGGCGCGTCCATAAATCGCGAAACGCTCCGACAAGGCCGGAGCGGCTTTTGTGCACTTTAAATTCTTTGCGCAAATGTTCTACTTCAATCGCGTTCATCGTTCTCCTCCTGACCTCTCCTTGGCGTCAAAGGAAAAAGGCGGCTTGCGCCCTTCTCCTATGTTGCATTATACATGAATCGCCGCCATTTTCATCTTTTTTGTTTTCCAGTCTGTTGACGCCATTGCGTTAGGCGCCGCCTCCGATTTGGAAAGAACGGCAAAATGCTTTTGTCCTAAATCAATGCCCACTCGCCGATCGACCGTCGGCAACAGTTGGATGTCAGTTCCGCCCATACGGAAACAAACGATTTCCTGTCGGATTTTTTCGAATCGGCACGTCAATGATGGGAGAAACCGATCCGTCTCCCGCTTTACACCTATAGCATTGAAGTTTGAGTCTTCTCGGTTTACTATATAAAGAGGCAGTCAGCGGAAACAGGAGGATCAAACAATGCAGTGGACCAAATCAGAACAATTATATGAAGAAGCGCTCCAGCACATTGTTGGTGGAGTGAACAGCCCGTCCCGCTCATACAAAGCGGTCGGCGGCGGTGCGCCAGTCGTGATGGAGCGGGCGCAAGGAGCCTACTTTTGGGATGTGGATGGAAACAAGTACATCGACTACTTGGCCGCCTACGGACCGATCATCGCCGGGCACGCCCATCCACACATCGCGGAAGCCATCCGCCGCGCCGCCGAGACCGGTGTGTTGTACGGCACGCCAACGCCGCATGAGATCACGTTTGCCAAAATGTTAAAAGAGGCGATCCCGTCGCTCGAGAAAGTGCGGTTTGTCAACTCGGGAACAGAGGCGGTGATGACCACGATCCGCGTCGCCCGCGCCTACACCGGACGAAGCAAAATCGTCAAATTCGAAGGCTGCTACCATGGCCATTCGGACCTTGTGCTCGTCGCCGCCGGCTCGGGGCCATCGACGTTGGGGACGCCGGACTCAGCCGGCGTGCCGCCGAGCATCGCCCAAGAAGTCATTACCGTGCCATACAACGATGTCGAATCGTTCCGCGAAGCGATGAACGTTTGGGGCGAGCAAGTCGCAGCGGTCCTCGTCGAGCCGATCGTCGGCAACTTCGGCATCGTCCTGCCAAAACCGGGCTTTTTAGAAGCGATCAATGAGATTGCCCACAAGGAAGGGGCGCTCGTCATTTACGACGAAGTGATCACCGCCTTCCGCTTTATGTACGGCGGAGCGCAAAACTTGCTCGGTGTGGAGCCCGACTTGACGGCGATGGGGAAAATCATCGGCGGGGGCTTGCCGATCGGGGCGTACGGTGGACGCCAAGACATTATGGAACAAGTCGCTCCGCTCGGACCAGCGTACCAGGCCGGGACGATGGCCGGCAACCCGGCGTCGATGCTCGCTGGCATCGCCTGCCTTGAAGTGTTGAAACAAGAGGGCGTCTATGAGCATCTCGACCGATTGGGAGCAATGCTGGAAGAAGGCATCCTGGCCCATGCTCGCCAATGCGGCCTGCCGGTGACCGTCAACCGCTTAAAAGGCGCGCTCACCGTCTTCTTCACTGACGAAAAAGTGGAAAACTACAAGCAAGCCCAGCGCAGCGACGGCGAGTTGTTTGCGAAATTTTTCAAGCTCATGCTCAAACAAGGGATCAATCTCGCGCCGTCGAAATACGAAGCATGGTTTATCACCCTCGCCCATACGGAAGACGACATCGCCTACACGATCGACGCGGTCGGCAAGGCGTTCCGGCAGCTTTGAACACCAGAAATTTCTCAACGCCCCGCCTTCATCGGCGGGGCGTTATATTTTTTCCTTGCGCACATAGGATGAAACTGTGTATAGTACTGAATGGTTCACCAAAACAAAAAGGAGAGTTTTGATCATAGATGAAACTCGGTGCCCGCATTTTCAAAACGGGGATCGCAGTGGCGCTCGCCTTGTTCTTAGCAGCGCTCTTCCAGTTTCCATCGCCGTCATTCGCCGGCATTTCCGCTGTGTTCGCCATGCAGCCGACCATTTACCGCTCCTATTTATCGCTGATCGAGCAAGTGCAAGCGAATGTGATCGGCGCCTTGTTCGCGATCGCGGCGGTTTTCATTCTTGGGCGCGATCCGTTGGTCGTCGGTTTGACGCTGATGATCGTCATCGCCCTTTGCCTGAAAATGCGCCTTGAATCATCGACGATTTCCGTAGCGCTTGTCACAGTCATTGCCATTATGGAATATACAGACCGCCAGTTCATTCAATTTGCGGCCATTCGCTTTTTAACGATGATGCTCGGTATTTTCGCCGCCTTTGTCGTCAACTTGATTTTCTTGCCGCCCAAGTACGAAAAAAAGGTATATGAAAAAATCAGCGAAGAAACAGAGGTCATTTTAAAATGGATCCGCCTGCATAAACAGCAGGCAGCCGACCATCACCATTTGAAGGAAGAAATTGAAGCACGACACGAAGAAATGACCAAACTCGAGCATCTATATTTTATGTACAAAGAAGAACGCACGTATTTTCGACGCCAACGCTTCCAAAAATCTCGCAAACTCGTGTTGTACCGGCAAATGATAGCAGCGGCCGATCGAGCTTTATCTGTCTTAAAATGGCTGCACCGGCTCGAAAACGAGTTCAGCCGCTTGCCCGCCGAGCTTCGTCAAGCCGTCTGCCTGCACCTTGGCTGCTTGCTTGACTACCATGAGCAACTGTTGCTGAAATTTATCCATAAGGCAAAGCCGCTCCCTCACAGCAGACGGGCCGAGGAAATTCATCATCAGCGCGAGCGGCTCACTTCCGCCTTTTATGCGGACGGCCAGCCGCCGGGCGATTATCGGTTGTTTTCTTTAATCGGAGCGATCATGGATTATGGGGATCGCCTCGAACATTTAGACAAGCTTATCGATAGTTTCCACCATTACCATTACGATGACACGCTGGAAAAAGAGCTGGAAAAGTCAGCAGGCGGCCGCTCGTAGCGGACCGCCTGCTTCAATTTTTCATCCGTGGGTCAAGCGCATCGCGCAGCCCGTCGCCCATTAAGTTAAAGCCAAGCACTGTCAGCATGATCGCCAATCCAGGGAAAATCATCGTCCACGGCGCCTGAGTCAAGAAATCTTTGGCGTCCGATAGCATTTTCCCCCACTCCGGATTGGGCGGCTGCGCCCCCAAGCCTAAAAAGCCAAGTGCGGCCGCTTCGATAATGGCGGTGGCGATCGCCAGTGTCCCTTGAACGATGATCGGCGCGAGGCTGTTGGGCAAAATATGATGGATTAAAATGCGCCAGTCGCTCATGCCGATCGCTTTCGCTGCCATAATGTATTCTTCTTGCTTAATGCTTAGCACGCGAGAACGGATGAGCCGCCCAAAGTTCGGTACATTAATGACAGCGATGGCGATGAGGGCGTTTTGCAAAGACGGCCCGAGCACAGCGACGATGCCGATCGCCAATAAAATGCTCGGAAACGCCAGCATAATGTCAAACAAACGCGAAATCACCCCATCAATCCAGCGCCCATAGTAGCCGGCGATAATGCCAAGCAGCGAACCAACCATGACCGAGCCGAGCACGGAAAAAAATCCGACCCACAGGGAAATGCGGGCTCCATATATCACGCGGGAAAAAATGTCGCGGCCAAAATCATCGGTGCCGAACCAATGCTCGCTAGAAGGCGGCTGCAACCGCTCGGCCAACTGTTGGTCTTTATAATCATACGGTGCCAGCCACGGCGCCAAGATGGCGACAAGGATAAAAAACAAAACGATCCCAGCACCGACCAAGGCGATTTTATTTTTTCGAAACCGCCGCCATGCTTCTTTCCATAAAGAAACCGATTCCGTCTCCCTAATCGCCGCGGGCGGTGTTGCCGGCGTGCGCGCTAGTTCAGCCATAGGCGCCCTCCCTCCTTAATTGTACTTAATGCGCGGATCAATGATCGCATAAAGTAAATCAACGATCAAATTAATAAAAATAAAAATGGTGGCAATGATCAAAATGCCTGATTGGATCACCGGATAATCCCGATACCCGATTGCATCATAAATATAGCGTCCGATGCCGGGCCAGCTGAAAATCGTTTCCGTCAAAATCGCACCGCCAAGCAGCAGTCCTGTTTGCAGCCCAATGACCGTCAACACGGGAATAATGGCGTTTTTCAACGAATGTTTGTACACGACCCAAAACATGCTTAATCCTTTCGCACGAGCGGTGCGAATGTAGTCGGATTTCATCACTTCCAACATGCTCGAACGCGTCATGCGAGCAATAATCGCCATCGGGATCGTCGCTAGAGCCATACTCGGCAAGACAAGATGTTGAATAACTTGCCAAAATTGATCGGTATTCCCAGAGAGAAGTGTATCGATCAGATAAAGATGAGTGATCGGCTCAACAGGGTTGCGTACGTCCTCGCGACCGGACGTCGGCAGCCAATCAAGTTCAATCGAAAACAGCCACTGCTCCATTAAGCCAAGCCAAAAGATCGGCATGGAAACACCAATCAATGCCAACACCATCGCAATATAATCAAACCATGAATTTTGAAACCAAGCGCTAATAATGCCGGCGTTCACGCCAATGATCACCGCAATCAGCATCGCCGCCAGCGACAGTTCGATCGTCGCCGCTAAATACGGCCAAATTTCTTCGGCGATGGGGGCGCCGGTGCGGATCGACTCGCCTAAGTCACCGTGCAGCAAGCCGCCGATGTATTTGACATACTGCACATACCATGGCTCATCTAACCCAAGCTTATGGGTCAAAGCCGCTACAGCCTCTTTCGTCGCTTTTTGCCCTAAAATGACTTGCGCCGGGTTGCCTGGAATGGCTCGGATCATAAAAAAGACGACAAGCGACATGCCAAACAACACCGGGATCACCATCAGCACCCTTCTCACAGCATACGACAGCACCTGACTCTCCCTCCCTTAACATGCGGCAAACAAAGAGGGGAAGATGCGCTCCTTCCCCTCTCTCAGTCGATTATTTAAACTCGACTTTCGTAAACTTATCCGAACCGGTCGGGTGCGGGTTAAAGCCTTGGATATTCGCCTTGCCGGCCAACAGCGGAGTTGAATGGACGAGCGGAATCCATGGCGCTTCTTCTTTAATGATCTCTTGCGCTTTTTTATACAGCTCGTTCCGTTTGTTTTCATCGCTCACCGTTTGCGCTTCGACCAAAATTTTATGCAGCTCATCATTCGAGAAATAGGTGTAGTTGTTGCTGCCAATGCTGTCTTTGTCAAGGAGCGCATACAAGAAGTTATCGGCATCACCGTTGTCGCCCGTCCAGCCGAGCAGGAAGGCGTCCGCTTCCCCTTTGGCGAGCTTGTCTAAATAGGTCGCCCATTCATACGTCACGATTTTCGCTTTCACGCCGATTTTGGCAAAATTCGCTTGAATGGCCTCAGCGATTTTTTGCCCGTCCGGCATATACGGACGCGGTACCGGCATCGCCCACAGTTCGATTTCAAAGCCATTCGGATAACCCGCTTTCGCAAGCAGCTCTTTCGCTTTATTCAAATCAAACGGATAGTCTTGAATCGCATCGTTGTATCCCGGGATGCTGGGAGGCATCGGGTTTTTCGCCGGTTCCGCCTGGCCGGCGTAAAACGCATCGATGATCGCTTTCTTGTCAACCGCGTAGTTCAACGCTTGGCGAACCAACTTGTTTTTCAGCGGCCCTCTCGTCGCCGTCAGTCCGACATAGGCGACGTTCATCGACGGGCGCTTGAAAATTTGAAACTCTTTGTTTCCTTCCACTTGTTTTAAGTCCGTCGGATTCAAGTCTTCCATGATGTCGATTTCGCCTTTTAAGAGCGCATTGAGACGCGCCGAGTTGTCCGGAATGGACACGAAGATGAGCTGGTTCAGCTTTGGATAGCCTTTTTCCCAATAGTCTTTATTTTTTTCAAGTACGATCCGTTCGTTGCGCTTCCATTCTTTAAAGACGAACGGGCCGGTCCCGACTGGGTGTTCGCCAAACTTGTCGCCGTATTTTTTCACGGCTTCTGGGCTGGCGATGGCAAACGGCGTCATGGCGAGATTTTTCAAAAATGGAGCTTGCGGCCGTTTCAGCACAAATTGCACCGTGTACTTGTCGAGCGCCTTTACTTCTTTAATCACATGGCTGTCATCCTGCTTGTAACCGCCAAACATCGATCCGTAATACGGAAACTTGTCTGCATTGCCGTTCGCCCAACGCTCGAAGTTAAAGACCACTGCATCGGCGTTAAACTCTGTCCCGTCATGAAACTTGACACCTTGGCGCAATTTAAACGTATAGGTCAGTCCATCCTTCGAAATCGTCCATTCCGTCGCCAACGCCGGCTTGACGGACGTATCGTTGTCGTTGTAATCAAGGAGCGTATCAAAAATGTTTTTCGTTACTTTCAGCGACTCCCCATCCGTCACAGTCGCCGGGTCGAGCGACACCGAATCACCGCCGCGCCCGTACACCAGCGTATCCTGGGTCGACGGTTTGTCACTGCCACCCCCTGCGGTTTGCTTCGACTTGCCGCAGCCAGCTAAAACAAGCATGACTGCCAGCATCATGGCAAGCCACGTAAACCATGTTTTTTTCCTCATCGTGTTTCCCCCTTGTGTTTCATTTGTTTATCATCACGTTGCTCACCTGTTGGCTCGTATAAATGGCAAGCAACGTAATGTCCATTGGCCACTTCTCGCAATTCCGGGCGCCGCTGGCGGCAAATATCCATACAGGATGCGCAACGCGTATGGAACGCACACCCTTGCGGCGGATTCGCCGGGCTTGGCAAATCGCCGGAGAGCAACTGTCGTTCTGTTTTATGATCAGGATCTGGAATCGGCACAGCGGACAAAAGCGCCTGCGTATACGGATGCTTCGGCGATTCGTATAATGACTCGCTGGCCGCCAGCTCAACTATACGACCCAAATACATGACGCCAACCCGGTCGCTGATATGGCGAACGACCCCTAAATCATGGGCAATGAAAATATATGTAAGCCCAAACTGCTTTTGCAAATCTTCAAGCAAATTGAGAACTTGCGCTTGAATCGATACATCAAGCGCCGAAACCGGTTCATCGGCGATGATCAGCTTCGGATGAGTCATCAGCGCCCGCGCGATGCCGATGCGCTGACGCTGGCCGCCGCTGAACTGGTGGGGATAGCGTTTGGCATGATACGAACCGAGCCCGACCACCTCGAGCATCTCCCGCACTCGCCGCTTCCGTTCCTCTTTTGATCCAATGCCGTGAACGATAAGCGGCTCTTCCAAAATTTTTTCGACTGTATGGCGCGGGTTCAGCGAAGCGAACGGGTCTTGGAAAATCATCTGCATATCGCGCCGCAACCGACGCAGCTCCGCTTTTGATAAAGCGGTTACATTCTTCCCTTCAAATAGAATCGAACCGTCTGTCGGCTCAATGAGCCGCAGCAGCATTCGGCCCGTAGTCGACTTGCCGCAGCCCGACTCGCCGACAATGCCAAGCGTCTCACCGCGGTACACGGTGAATGTCACATCATCGACCGCTTTGACCGTCCCAATTTGTTTGCCAAAAACGCCCCCGGTAATGGGAAAATATTTTTTAAGCCCTTTCGCTTCGAGCAGCGGCTCGCTCATCAACCAGCCCCTCCTTCTCTAACGCCAAAAAACAGCGGGCGCGATGGCCTTGTTCACTCGTTTCGTACAATAGCGGATCTTCGTGGCGGCAGCGGTCAACGACCCATTCGCACCGAGCGGCAAACCGACAGCCGCAGCGGACCGTTCCGGGTTTTGGCACTTGGCCGGGAATGGAATACAGCCGCTCCTTTTTGCCGCGGATATCCGGGATCGAGCGAATCAGGCCGGCGGTGTACGGATGCTTCGGATTGCGGAAAATGTCCCGAACGCTTCCTTCTTCCACGATTTGGCCAGCGTACATGACAATGACGCGATCGCATAGTTCAGCGACAACTCCCAAATCATGGGTGATCATCATCACTGCCGTGCCGAACGTCTGGTTCAATTCTTTCATCAGCGCTAAAATTTGCGCCTGAATGGTCACATCAAGCGCCGTCGTCGGCTCGTCCGCGATCAAGAGCGCCGGACGGCACACCATCGCCATCGCAATCATCACGCGCTGGCGCATGCCGCCAGACAACTGATGCGGATATTCGTCCAACATTTGCTCAGCGCGCGGCAGCCCGACAAGCTTGAGCATCTCCACCGCCCGCGCTCGCGCTTCTTTTTTCCCTATTTTTGTATGTAAACGAATAGCCTCGACTAATTGGTTTCCAATGGTAAACAATGGATTTAAAGAAGTCATCGGCTCTTGAAAAATCATCGCGATCTCGTTGCCGCGAATTTGCTTCATCCGCCGCTCCGAGGCTTCGATCAAGTTCTCGCCTTTAAACCAAATCTCACCGCCAACCACCTTGCCGATTCCTTTTGGCAACAACCCCATAATAGACAATGACGTCACACTTTTCCCACACCCGGACTCCCCGACAATGCCAAGCACTTCGCCTTCACGAATGGAAAAATCTACACCATCGACCGCCGGGATCTCCCCATCATCCGTAAAGAAAGACGTCCGAAGCCCACGAACTTCCAATAAAATCTTTTCCCCCATCACGCTCCCCTTCTCTCATTCGATTTTGATGAAACTTTTGCTCTCTGAATAAAATTATGCCATGTATTGTTTTCTAACACAATATAATATTATAAAAAATTAAAATTATCGAAAAAGGAAAAGTAATAAAATAACGAGGGGATGAAACAATCCCTCGTTGACCTTATTTGTTGTAAAGATGCACGCACCTTGAACGACCATTTTCACGCCGGACAGATTGCAAAAATAGCGCATGGAGATTTTTTATCATAATTTCTAACGTCTCATTCCATTTTTGCCTCCAAATCAACTGATCACTCCTGCTTGACCGTCGCCATTCCTCATGCATGCGGGAAAAAGCAGAAAAACTGCCGACTTGCGAACAGGATTTTTCATGTCGCTATTTCTCATCTCTAATCGAGACCCCTGCTTTTAAGCATAAGCGTTAGCAAGGCAGCCCAACCGTGGGACGCACGAGGATGGCTTGACTGACAGCCTGCCGTAGGACAATCCCCCGCCTCACCATCAGCTCTTCATGCGTGCCGCTTTCGACAAAAAAGCAGAAAAAACCTGCCAGCGATGCCGAACAGGCTTTTTTCATGCCGCTATTTACGTTTGGTACGCCTGAAACACTCCGTACCATTTGTCGATGAACTCGGGCGCAAACGGCCCTTTCCGCTCCTTAATCCAGCCGATCAGTTTTTGAACGTTGTTTTTTAAAATGCGGTCGATCACATCGGGATAGTGCATTTCGCGGCGATGCCGCTCATACTCATCTTCATCCAGCAGCATGTACGTCATATCGGGAAACACTTTAATATCCAAATCATAATCGATGTACTTCAGCGCTTCTTCATCCCAAACGAACGGCGAGCTTAAATTGCAATAGTAGTACACCCCGTCCTCACGAATCATGGCGATAATGTTAAACCAATGCTTAGCATGAAAAAAACAAATCGCCGGTTCGCGCGTCACCCACGTCCGGCCGTCCGCTTCCATGACGAGTGTTTTGTTATTGCCGCCGATCACATACGATGGCGTCCCTTTTAATACGACCGTTTCCTGCCAAATCCGGTGAATCGTCCCATTATGTTTGTAGCTATGGATTTGAATGATTTTCCCTTCCCGAGGGTAAACTGGCATCATTCTTCCCTACTTTCCGATGGGAGCTTCTTCGTTATATTATACCCTGTTCCTTTTGCAAAAGGAAAGAAAAGCAGGCCGCCTTACTGAGGAAAAGGCAACTGGCGCGTTGGCTCAAGGACGCAGCCTGTCCGTCAGACACCGGGTGCCATCTGCCCTAAAAATGCGCGGCGGATGGCTTCCACCTCCCGTTTCATTTGCCGCACTTCCTCGCGCAAGGCGGCGGTCGGCGCTTCACGTTCAAGTTCATCCAACTGGCGGGTGATCTCCTCGCAACGCTCCATCTCCTGTTGCAAAAACAGCGCCTCGTCGCCTACATTCGTCCATGCGTGCTCCATCGCCATTCCGTTCTCCCTTCCCCTTTGCCGTGTGATTTCCTTTCATCATTTCGCGCCCGCACCCACAAATCCCTTTCACTAATCTTGTAAAGAGATGACAGCTTTTGTCGACAAAAAAAGCAGAGGCGCGCCGCCCCTGCTTTTTCCTTCCATCTTCGGCCTATCGCCTGCGCTCTTGTAGCAACATACGCCGTCGTCACAACCGCCAGGCGTCAGCCATGGATGATCGTTGGTTATTGATTGACATTTTGCGCTTTGCGGGCTTCCGCTTGCGCATTTTGTTGTTTTACGTGTTGCACATTCGTCTCAGCCGCAAATTCCGTCGCAAATTGGCCAGCTTGAGCGGCTTGAGCCGATTGGGCATTTTGTTGTCTTACTTCTTGAATGTTTGTGCCAGCTGCTGTTTTGTTCGGTTGTTTGGCCATTGTTCTCACCTCCACGTGCTTTACTATGCCCCGGGGGTGATCGTTCTATCCGCTGACGTTACAAAAGTAAAGATCTTCCACCATCGACAATGATCGTCTGCCCGCGAATCATCTCGGCTGCATCCGAGAGCAAAAACAAAACCGCGTTGACGATATCATCGGGTTTGACCGGGCGGCCAGCCGGCGTGTTCGCAGCCGCGTCGGCGAGCAGCTCTTCACGGTTCGGGAAGTGCTTCAGCGCATCGGTATCGACCGCCCCGCCGGAGACGGCGTTGACGGCGATGTTTTTCGGCGCCAGCTCGACAGCCAAGTAGCGGGTCAGCGCTTCAAGCGCGGCCTTCGAGACGCCGACCGCCGTATAGTTTTCCAAATAGCGGATCGACCCGAGCGAGCTGATGCTCACAATTTTCCCGCCGCCGACTTGCTCCATTCTTTTGGCCGCTTCCTGGGCGCAAAACAAAAGCGCTTTGCTGTTGATGTTCATCGTCCAGTTCCAATGCGTTTCTTCCAATTCCATCGCCGGGCGCAAGACGCCGGATGCGGCGTTGTTCACGAGCACGTCGACCCGCCCGAACACCTCATCGATTTGGGCAAACATGGCGTGAATTTTCTCAACGTCGCCGACGTTCGCTTTGACGACGAGCGCTTTTCTCCCGAGCGCTTCAATTTCGCGCGCCGTTTCTTCGGCAGCTGTTTTGCTGCGGGCGTAGTTGACCACGATATCGTATCCTTCCTTGGCCAGCCGCAAGGCGATCGCTTTGCCAATGCCGCGGCTGCTGCCGGTGACCACTGCTACTTTTCCGCTCATGTTTTTCACTCCTTATACATATAATATAGCCGAATTCCATAGATGAGGGAGGGGCTGCCTATGTACGTCGGCCGCGATATGACTGAGCTGTCGATGATTCCGAAAACGGAATGGACCGATGACGAACTCGCTTATTTTCATCATTCGTTCCAACAAATCGCTCCATATTTAAACGTCGAAGGGCAGACGATTCACCGTGAAATCATCGAGGAAATCGAAGCGCGCGGCGGCCTTGGGCGCCGTGAAGCAACGTATACACACGGCACGATGCCGGTGCCTGATTAATCGGGGCGGCGTACTCCGCCCGCCCATTCTTTATATTCGCGCCAAACACGTTGATGGGACACCGGAAAGGCGTACGCTTCGAGCTCATCTTCAGACACAAGCCGAAAAGGCTCCTTGGTGGACTCGCTGCTGATCAGGCGGCCGGGAAACACGGTCAACTGCCAGACTAAATGGGAAAACGCATGCTCAAACGAAACGATCGGTTCTGTAAGCTCTACTTGCAAACCGTATTGCTCCCCAACCATTTGCTCGAGCTTCTCTTTTCCATCTGCACCGTCCGTTTCGCAGCTGGGGAACTCCCATAAATTCGCAAGCAAACCGGTGTTGTCGCGCTTGCGAATGAGAACGCGGCCTTCATCATCGGCCAGCACCGCTACTGCGAGCGGCACTTGTTTGACCGCTGTTTTTTTCGTTTTCACCGGCAGCTCTTCCGCCACCCCTTCGGCGAACGCTTGGCAGTAGACTTGCACCGGACAAAGAAGGCACGACGGGCGGCGCGGTGTGCAAACAAGAGCGCCAAGCTCAATCAGCGCCTCGTTAAACGCTCCCGGGTTTTCGTACGCCATAATTTCGCGGACGATTTGTTCAAATCGTTTTCTCGTCGACGGTTTGGCAATATCGTCTGTCACGAGAAACAGACGCGACAAGACACGCATTACGTTGCCGTCAACAGCCGGCTCCGGGACGCCATAAGCGAGGCTCAACACCGCCCCGACCGTATACGGTCCGACTCCTTTCAGCCTAGAAAATTCATCTGGATCGTCCGGCACTTTGCCGCCATAGCGCGTTTTCACTTCTTTCACCGCCGCGTGCAAATTGCGCACGCGCGAGTAATAGCCGAGCCCTTCCCACGCCTTCAGCACCTCGTCCTCATCAGCGTCAGCAAGCGCCTCCAGCGTCGGAAACCGATCGATAAACTGTTCAAAATACGGAATGACCGTCTCGACGCGCGTTTGCTGCAGCATCACTTCCGACACCCATACTTTATATGGGTCGCGGCCTTTCCGCCACGGCAGGTCGCGGCGCTCGCGGGCGAACCAGTCAAGCAAATCGCGCTGAAACTCGCGCGCTGGAAATCGCTCTGTTTCTCTTGTCATTCAACGTTTCCCCCATGATGCCTATGATCCATATCCACCTTATTATATCAAAAAACCCCCGGCGTGGCTTGCCGCACGCCGAGGGAAGACGGAAGGAAATCGTTCTCAACTTTCCTTAGCCGCCGAAACATAGGCGATTTGTTCATGCTGGGCGCGCAATCGGCGAATATCGATGCGCACGAGCAACGAGATGATGAAAGCGATGACAAACAATCCGCCAAAAAAGGCCAAACTTCCTTCATAAGAACCGGTCGTGTCTTTAATATACGCAGCAAACATCGGTCCGACGAGACCAGCCGCGGCCCAAGCGGTCAAAATATAACCATGGATGGCGCCAAGCTGCTTCGTGCCGAACAAATCGCCGATATACGCCGGGATACAGGCGAATCCGCCGCCGTAGCACGTATACACAATCGTCAGCATCACAACAAACAGCCATTTGATGGACACGTTCGGCAACAGGAAGAAAATCAAGATTTGCAAAACGAAAAACGTCGTATACGTATTCGGCCGCCCAATATAATCAGAAGCCGATGCCCAACCGATGCGCCCTAACCCGTTAAACACCCCAATGGCGCCAACTAATGCCGCCGCGGCCGTTTGGCTGATGCCGATGCTTTCCACCGCCAACGGTTTGGCCACCGCTAAAACGGCAATGCCGCACGTCACGTTAATAAACAACATGAACCATAAATACCAAAAACGTCTTGTTTTAACCGCCTCATTGGCCGTCAACTGCGCCAAATCAAGCGAAGGTTTGGCTTTTCCGGCCTTCACTTTTTCCTGAAATCCTTCCGGCAGCCATCCTTCTGGCGGTTTTTCTAAATAAAGAGAAGATAACGTCATAATGACAAAATACGTAATGCCTAAAATGAAAAACGTATTTTGGACGCCGACGGAGGCAATCAAACTGTTCATCACCGGACTCGCGATCGCTGCGGCAAAACCGAATCCCATAATCGCCAGCCCTGTAGCCAACCCGCGCCGGTCTGGAAACCATTTGACAAGCGTTGACACTGGCGCAATATACCCGACGCCGAGCCCGATCCCACCTAAAACGCCATAAAACAGATAAAGCAGATACTTGGAACCGAGAGCAACAGCTAATCCAGAACCAGTCACCCCGAGGCCAAAGAAGATGGCGGCCAATAGTCCGGATTTCCGCGGTCCGTGCTTTTCAACAAAATGGCCAAGGAACGCAGCCGACAATCCTAAAAACAAGATCGCAATGCTGAACGTGAGCGCTACTTCCTGATCGGACCATCCAAACAATTGTTTTAATGGATTGGTAAAATTGCTCCACGCATAAACAGACCCAATCGAAATATGAATGCCGACGGCCGATAGCGCAATGAGCCAACGGTTTTTCACAGACTCTCCTCCCCTTTCATCCGATTATGATCCGACTCTCATGCGTATACACGTTAAACGCTTGCCCGCGCAAAAAGCCAACCACTGTTATGCCGAGTTCATCCGCCAAATCTAAGGCCAGCGTCGTCGGCGCCGATTTCGAGAGCAGGACGCTCACTCCCATTTTCGCGGCCTTTAACAGCACTTCCGACGAGACGCGGCCGCTGAATACAATGAGCTTGTCTTTCACTGCAACTTGATGACGCAGGCAATAGCCATACAGCTTATCAAGCGCGTTGTGACGCCCGATGTCAGAACGAATCACGACCATCCCATCCGGTGTGGCGAGCGCGGCGTTGTGAAGACCACCCGTCGCCGCAAAGTCCGTCGACTGCTCGTGCAGCGCTTCCATGAGGCGAATGCAGTCATCCGCCTTCACGGCGATGCCGCCGACGATCGTTTTCGCCGTCTTCATGTCATTGTAAAAATAAAATTGCCGGCTTTTTCCGCAGCACGAGCCGATGAACCGCTTGGCATAAAACTGTTTGGCCGGCAGTCCGCCTGCGGCGAGTTCGACATAAGCAAAGCCCCGCTCACCATCAATGGTCATCCCTTTGATGTCGCTGCACGTCCGAATGGCTCCTTCCGAAGCCAAAAATCCGATTACCAATTCATCTAGATGCGCCGGCGTGCAAACGATCGTCGCAAACTCCTCGCCATTGACCGTTATGGTCAACGGAAACTCGAGCGCGATCTCGTCCTCTTCCTCAACAAAGCGCCCGTTCCGGTATTTCGCAATCGGTCGCCGTTTCGCCGCAAACCCGCTCACCTTGCCATTCCCCCTTTCCATGCAAAATAAAACCGCCGCCTTCCGGACAAGAGGACAAACTCGCCCCTGTCAGCGAAAAGCGGCGGTAGTTTGCGCCCAGCACTTCTGCAGCGAAACCAACGCACATCCGTTTCCGAAACCTGCCTGCCAAGCGGCGAAACCGTTTAGCCGGCAAGGCTTCTACTATTTTCATCGTGCTAACTATTCATAAGCATACCACGAACAGTAACGAAAAACAATTGTTTCTGTTCACAAAATCGTCACAATTCAATCGGTTTTTCAAACACGAACACCGATACGGCCATATCTTCTTCCACTTTAATGTCGCTGAACAAATAAAGAAGCTTCGAACCGATGAGCTCTTCCATGCCGTCCGGCACATGTTGGGCGTACACATCTTGGATCATTTTCGTTCTCGCTGCATGCACCATCTCTCGGCCTTCCGGGGTGCGGGCGATAAATTTTTCCGTCGGCGTTAAATTGCCGTGCAAAATCGTAATTGCCAAATTGTCGACGAAATACGTTTTAATCCGTTCCGGCCCTTTGCCAAACAGCTGTTTGCGCACTTTGCGCACAATATCGTTGAAAGCGGCTTCTTTTTTGGACATTTTTCTTCCCCCTTTCCGAAAGCCACCAGAAAAAGTTCCAGCCCATCCGTTGTGTTCTTCGTTTTGCCGTACTATAATAAACTATAGCAAATGTATACATAGTGGAAAAATAATAAGGCAAGAAGCGGCCTTGTTATTTTTCTACTAAATATAAAAAGTTTGGATTGGTTGTTTAGTATCGTTATGCTAAAGAACTACTCCACCCACGATGAAGCATTCGTCTCGTCGCTGGTGGAGTTTTTTATTTTGACAAAGGGGGAGCGACGATGGAAGCGCAAATGGTGACGGTAACCATCAACGGGCGTGCCTACCGCGCCAAGCCCGGGATGACGATTTTGGAAGTCGTCAATGAACACGGTCTTCCGCATCCGCAAGTTTGTTATACGCCGGAGCTTGGCGCCATTCAGACATGCGACACGTGCATCGCTGAAGTCAACGGAACGCTGCTTCGCGCCTGTGCGACGCCGGTTGAGGACGGCATGGTCGTCGAACTCGGCTCGCCGCGGGCAAAGGCAGCGCAAAAAGAAGCGATGGACCGCCTGTTGGAAAATCATCTCTTGTACTGTACGGTGTGCGACAACAACAACGGCAACTGCAAGCTGCACAACACGGCGGAAATGATGCAAATTGAACATCAAACATATCCGTACCGGCCGAAAGTCGACCCGTCCGAGGTGGACATGTCGCATCCGTTCTACCGCTACGACCCGAATCAATGCATCGCCTGCGGGCAATGCGTCGAAGCCTGCCAAAACTTGCAAGTGAACGAAACGCTTTCGATCGATTGGGAAGCGGAACGGCCGCGCGTCGTTTGGGACGGTGGGGTGCCGATCAACGAATCGTCGTGCGTCAGCTGCGGGCATTGCGTCACCGTCTGTCCGTGCAACGCGTTAATGGAAAAATCGATGCTTGGCGAAGCGGGCTTTCTCACCGGCTTGGACAAAGACGTCCTCAACCCGATGATCGATTTTGTCAAGGAAGTCGAGCCAAACTATACGAGTATTTTCGCCATTTCTGAAATCGAGGCCGCCATGCGCGAACAACGGATCAAAAAGACGAAAACGGTTTGCACGTTCTGCGGCGTCGGCTGTTCGTTTGAAGTGTGGACGAAAGGGCGGAAAATTTTAAAAATCCAGCCGGTATCCGAAGCTCCGGTCAACGCCATTTCCACATGCGTCAAAGGAAAATTCGGCTGGGATTTCGTCAACAGCGAAGAGCGCCTAACGAAACCGCTCATTCGCAAAGGCGACGTATTCGTCGAGTCGACATGGGACGAAGCACTCGACTTGGTCGCGGAAAAGCTCGGGGCGATCAAGCGGCAATACGGCGGCAACGCCATCGGTTTTATTTCATCATCAAAAATTTCCAACGAAGAAAACTATTTAATGCAAAAACTCGCACGGCAAGTATTTGAAACGAACAATGTCGACAACTGTTCGCGCTACTGCCAGTCACCGGCGACGGACGGCCTGTTCCGCACGGTCGGCATGGGCGGCGATTCCGGCACGATTCATGACATCGCTTCAGCCGGCCTTGTCATCATCATCGGCGCCAACCCAGCGGAAGGGCATCCGGTCATCGCCACCCGCGTCAAACGGGCGCATAAACTGTTTGGCCAAAAACTCATTGTTGCGGACTTGCGCCGAAATGAAATGGCCGAGCGGGCTGACCTGTTCATCCGCCCGAAACAAGGCACCGACCAAGTATGGCTGATGGCCGTGACAAAATACATCATCGACCAAGGCTGGCACGATGAGGCATTCATTCGCGAGCGCGTCCATTTCTTTGAAGAGTTTAAACAATTGCTGGAAAAATATACGCTTGATTATGCCGAACAAGTCACCGGCGTCGCCAAAGCCGATCTCATCCGCATCGCCGAGATGATCCACGAAGCAGACGGCACGTGCGTCCTCTGGGGCATGGGGGTCACGCAAAACACGGGCGGCAGCGATACATCGGCGGCGATTTCCAACTTGCTTTTGGCAACCGGCAACTACGGTCGTCCGGGGGCGGGCGCGTTCCCATTGCGCGGCCATAACAACGTCCAAGGCGCCTGCGACATGGGTTCGCTTCCTGCCTGGCTGCCTGGCTACCAACATGTCACCGATGATGAGGCGCGAGCGAAGTTTGAAAAAGCGTACGGCGTCCGCATCGATGCGAAACCAGGCCTTGACAACATCCAAATGCTCGAAGCGGCCGAGCGCGGCGAGCTGAAAGCGATGTATATCATCGGCGAAGATATGGCGCTTGTCGACTGCAACGCCAACCATGTGCAAGAGACGTTGGCGAAGCTTGACTTTGTTGTCGTTCAAGACATTTTCTTGTCAAAAACAGCGCAATTTGCTGATGTCATCTTGCCAGCAGCGCCAAGTTTGGAAAAGGAAGGAACTTTCACGAATACCGAGCGCCGCATCCAACGGTTTTACCAAGCGCTGGAGCCTCTTGGCGACTCCAAGCCAGACTGGTGGATCATTCAAGAAATCGCGAAGCGGCTTGGCGCCGATTGGAATTACGCTGGCCCGAAAGAAATCATGGATGAAATCGCCAGCCTCGCCCCACTGTACTCACAAGCGCATTACGACCGGCTCGAGGGCTGGAACAGCTTATGCTGGGGCAGCCATGACGGGGCTGACACGCCGCTGTTGTACAAAGAGCGGTTCAACTTCCCGGACGGCAAAGCCCGCTTTGCGTTAGCCGATTGGGTCGAACCGGTGCAATATCCGGAAGAGTACGATTTGCTTGTGAACAACGGCCGATTGCTCGAACATTTCCATGAAGGAAACTTGACGTACAAATCCAAAGGCATCGAGCATAAATTCCCAGAAGTGTTTGTCGAAGTATCCCCTGAACTCGCCAAAGAACGCGGCATTGAAGATGGGGCGCTCGTTCGGCTCATCTCGCCGTACGGCCGCGTCAAAGTGCGCGTGCTCGTCACCGATCGAGTCAGAGGCAATGAACTGTTCTTGCCGATGCACTCCACAGCCAATGAGAGCGCCATTAACATGCTGACCGGCCCGCAAACCGACCATCGCACGAACACGCCGGCTTACAAACAAGCCCGAGTGCGCATGGAAGTCATTGAACGGTCCGGCAAGACGCCGCTGCCGCGCACAAATCCGCGCTTTAAAAAGCGGCATCCGCAAAACGGCGTCGAGGTGGAGCGGAAGTGGCGGCGAAGCGACTACGTGCCGCTCACCGAGGAAAACAAGGGGGTGACGATCGGTGGCTAAGCCGATTACCACCATTCAAAAGCGCCAAATGACGGAGGAAGAAAAACGAACTGAAGCGCTGGCCAAGCTAAAAGCCGCTGTCGGCGACAGTGAAGAGGCAGTTCGCGAGCTCTTGGCGTTCATCGAGCAGCTCCATGAAAGCGGCCTGCTCGAAGCGGCCAACGCCTTGTTAAAAGCGCGGGAAGACGTGGCGAAAATCGTCGTCGGCCAGCTCAACCAAAAACCGGTGACAACGATGATCAACCATGCGTTCGCCATAGCTGGCCTTGTTGCTTCACTTGATCCGGAGAAAACGGCGAAACTGCTTGAGCACATCGCCGCCGGCGCGCTGGAGGCGTACGAACAAAACTCCGCCGAAACAAAAAAAATCGGGTTGTTTGATTTGCTTAAAGCGCTCAATGACCCGGACATCAACCGCGCGATCCGCTTTTTCCTGTCCGCTCTCAAAGCGATCGGCAAACGGTTCAGAAATGACGGCTAATCGATCGGCTTGCAGAGAAAAGGACAGTTGACCAATGAGCCGCCAAAAGAACGGATGGTGAACCGATCTTCCATCAGCATGGAATGCTCCCCACTTACACCTATATAGACGTTGAAGTGGGGAGCTTCTCGGTCCGAGATGATCAACAAAACGTCCCGCCTCATGCGGGGCGCTTTTCGTTTTTGGTTGAAGCGCTTCCCTTTTCGTCTGACGAACGGCTTGCTTCCTGTTTTCTTTTTCTCACTCCACTGTCTATCAATCGTTTCCTTTTTTGAATCGTTGTGAAATTGGTCGTTCCGCCTCTCGCCAACGATTGTCTCTCTATGATACACTAGCCATAACCTTGTTTGTCTCTCGCCTCCTTTCGGCCAATGCCTCAAACGGTTATTGGCTGAACACAAGGTGGGGCATACTAATAGTTGCATGAAAAAGAAAGATGTGCTCCGGCCGAGAGACAACAGACAGTTTCCATCCGAACATGCAACGATGCTGCAAGAAGGAGGCGCCTTCACGTTGGATACAGGCACACATGTTTTGATGGGGGTGGCGCTCGGCAGTCTTGCTTCACTTGACCCTGCGATCGCCCATGATCCGCTCTTATCCCACGCTGTGTTGATCGGCGCGCTCGCTGGCTCGCAAGCGCCGGATATCGACACGATTTTCAAATTGCGCAACAACGCCCAATATATTCGCAACCATCGCGGCATCACCCATTCGATTCCCGCCGTCGTTCTTTGGCCGTTGCTCATCGTCAGCGTGATGGCTGCCATCTATCCGAAAACGGATTGGCTTCGCGTTTGGCTTTGGACGTTTGTTGCCGTCGCCTTGCACGTATTTGTTGACATTTTTAACTCTTACGGAACCCAGGCGTTGCGTCCGTTTACAAAAAAATGGATCGCCCTTGGCGTGATTCATACGTTTGATCCGGTCATTTTTGGGCTTCATTTGGTCGGCGTCGGCGGCTTGTTTCTCGGCGCCCATCCCGGTTATACGTTTCTTGTCGTCTACGTGCTTATCGCTGCGTATTATGGGCTTCGCTTCCGCCAGCAGGCCAACATCAAACGGCTCGTGCACGCCTCGATCGCCGGGGTGACCGAGATCATCACCGTACCGACATGGCGGCCGCGCGAATGGCATTTAGCCATTTCAACCTGCGACAAATTTTACGTCGCCCGCGTCAAACGCGGCGAGCTCATCATCCTTGACCGCTTCCAAAAGCGTGCGCTTCCCGACCATCCGGTGATGAACGCCGCCAAACGCGACGAAAATATCGCCGCTTTCTTATCTTTTTCCCCGGTTTACCGTTGGGAAATGAACGAATACGATGATTACTACGAAGTGCGCTTTACTGATTTACGCTATCGAAGCAAAGGGTATTACCCGTTTGTCGCTGTCGTCCAGCTCGACCGCGATCTCAATATTGTCAGCTCATACACCGGCTGGATTTTCAGCGAAGGCAAACTGCGCAAAAAGCTCGAACTTGCTCCAAACGGCTGATGGGCTCCGCCCCAATCATTGCCACACATAAGCACTACAGGGTGTCCCATAATAAAAATACGTGTTGGCCATCCAACACGAGCACGCCGTTAAGGAGGGAATGTGCCGTGCGGAACAAAGCGCACAACTTCCCGAACCAAAACAACAACAAGCTCGAAGGCGAACCGCGCGCCAAGGCCGAGTACGCCTCGAAGCGGGCCGACGGCACGACCAACACCCACCCGCAAGAACGGATGCGCGCCTCCGGCGAACGAAGCGATTTCTTTTAACATGAAGGGGGAGCGCGGCATCGTTCGCCGCACTCCCCCGGCACATTCCGCAGCGAGGTGAACAATCATGGGTCACCATCGGCACAAAAAATTTTATGACAACTTTTATTCGAACCCGTTTCAGCAGCCGTGGGCCAATCCAAAACACGCCCACTCGCAAGTGAACGGCGAAACGCAGCAAACGCTTGACCTCATCATTTTAGAGCGGCAGACGCGCAAGCAGTCGTAGCGGAACAACCTAGGGAGACACCCTCCCTAGGTTTTTAGGCTCGCTTTCCGTCCGACTGTGAACTTGTCCCGCCCGTCATGATTGAGGCAAATTCGGTTTACGAAGCAGTGAAATCGGCAGCGCCTCCTCCTCTCCGTTTCCTTTCAACCGCCATCCCCAGGCAAACACTCCTTTTAAATAGCGCACTTTAAAATACTCTCCAGGCGCCCCTTCAATTTCATAAATCTCCCCAGGATGAAAATCAGCTGGATTAAGCATATACGCCTTCGCCATGGCGATTTTCCGCTCGTAGACGGCGTATTCGTTCACCATCCCCATCTGCTCCGCCTTGCGTGCCTTTTCCGTCAACATGGCGATTTCTTGTTGCAGTTCTTCTTTCGTCATTTCGCTGTACCGTTTTTGTTCTCCTTTGATCATAGGCAAGCCTCCTTTTTGAGCATTCCCGATGGATCGTTTTCATCCACATGGAACTCGGCAAAAGGCTCAGAACATCTCTTGATTTATGGAACTGGAACGATTTTGTGATCAACATTTAACAACAAAACTGATAATATATCCCATTTTTTCAAATCCTTTCATTCGAGATCACTCGTCATTACCGTGCATGCGCAGCCATTCATTGATCAAGTCAAGTGCGAATCCTTTTCGGTACAGGGCTTGGCGCATCTTTTGCTCATAAAGCGGCCGCGGGTGGTGCGCATAACGGCGGTGCGCTTTCTCCGCCTGAACACTGAGCGCCTCCCGTTCTTCTTGTTCAGTATGAGTGCCGCCATCCGCCAAAACGGCGGCAATCACCTCATGCGGAAATCCTTTGCGCATCAGCTGCTGCCGCACCCGTTCCAAAAACGCGCGAGCCGATTCAGCCCGGCGCTGTTTTTTCGCTTTTTCGTAAAGCGAGCGGGCGATGGCCATCTGTTCATCCAACGTATACTCCGCCAAACTCTGCTCGATCAAGCGGTCGGGAACGCCGAGCCGTTCCAGTTCGGCGCGCACAAGAAGCGGCCCTTTCGCCGCCGTCTTTTTTTGCGTGCGCACATAAGCGGCGGCAAACGCCTCGTCATCGACATACCGCTCGGCGCGAAGTTTTTTGAGCACTTCATCAATCACCGAATCCGGAGCGCCTTTTTTTCGCAAGTGTGCGGCGACCTCATGCTCCGAACGCATCCGGTGCGCCAAAAAGTAAAGCGCCTGTTGATACGCCTTTTTCACCTCATCGGCATACACAATATGTTGAAGCAGGTCGTCGCTGATCTCCATCCCTTTTTTCAAGCGGAATTGAAGCAATACATCTTGATCAACTGTCAATCTCAACGACGGTGCGCCGTCACGGTGCACGACAATCCAAAATCGTTCAGCATTTTGTTCGGTTGCGGCAATGTCGGCAATCGTTCCCATTGTTTGTCCCCCTTATCTTTTATCGTATCATAAGCAGGAACTTCTGACACCAAAAGCGAAGTCATAAAATAAACCAATGGAAGGGGAATCAAGATGCGCATCGCCATCAACGGCGGCACTGGGCTGATCGGCCAGGCGCTCGCCCGCCATTTTTCCAAACAAGGACATGAGATCTACATTTTCACCCGCTCTCCCAAACCTTCCGAAGGCAACATTCATTACCTTTCCTTCGACAACCACCGAAAGCCTGAAGCTGTCGATGTCGCCATTAATTTAGCCGGGGAGCCGCTCAATCGAAAACGTTGGACGGCGAAGCAAAAAGAGATCATCCTTGACAGCCGCCTTCGCGCCACCGAAGCGATGGGCCGCTGCATCGATTCACTGTCCCGCCCCCCGTCGTTGTTTATCAACGCCAGCGCCATCGGCATTTACGGCACTTCGGACTCCGCAACATTTACCGAGCAAACGACCGATTACGGCGGCGACTTTCTAGCCCAGACCGTCCAAGCATGGGAAGCATCGGCCCGTCCGATTGAGCAGCTTGGCATCCGCACCGTCTACGCTCGCTTTGGCGTCGTGTTTGCCCGACATGGCGGCGCCTTGCCGATGATGATCAAGCCGTATCTGCTGTTTGTCGGCGGCCCAATCGGCAGCGGACGGCAATGGCTGTCGTGGATTCATCTTGAAGACGTCGTGCGCGCGGTCTCGTACATCATCGAACACGAGGAATTGTCCGGCCCCATCAATTTCACCGCGCCCCATCCAGTACAAATGGAAGAATTTGGACTGACCGCCGCCCGGCTTCTTCACCGCCCGCATTGGCTTCCGGTTCCCGCTTGGGCGCTTCGCCTTCTCCTTGGCGAAATGAGCATGCTTGTCACCGAAGGGCAACGCGTCATTCCAGAGAAGCTATTGCAAGACGGCTTCCGCTTTTCGTTTCCAACGTTGGAAGGCTGTCTCACCGATTTGCTTTTGCCCCATGACCGACAAAAAATATCCAAAAAAAATTAACAAAAAAACAATTCCCTTTTTTCTTCCGATCGTGTATGATAAAGGAGACCTTAGGCTAGTTGTCGTCATAATCGCATACGGACAGGAACAAGGGGAAGGCAAATGGTGCGTCACCAGCGCTCGCGCTGGTCCTAGTGGGTTCGATTCCCACCCCGAAATTTTTTTAATGAAGTTTTAATAAAAAAATTTCGAGGGTGGGTTCCCGCTGGGAGGCTGCCCTCGGCATCCAAAGGAGAGATTGGCCATGTTGAAAAAACGCGAGCTGCAAGACTGCCATGCGCTGTACGAGCTGATGGTGCATCCGGACGTCTTCCCTTTCGTGCGCCAAAAAGCCAGCTCGTACGAAGAGTTTTTATTCATGACAAAACAGCTCATGGAGGCGGAAGAACGCGGCGAATTGATTTCGCGCACGATTTTAGACGAATGGGGAAACCCGATCGGCACAATCAGCCTCTTTGATATCCAAGATGGCGCCGGCTTTTTAGGCACGTGGCTCGGCAAGCCGTATCACGGGCTCGGTTACAATCGGCGCGCCAAAGAAGCGTTTTTCCATGAGCTGTTTTATGAGCTGTCGATCGAGACCGTGTTTTTGCGCATTCGCAAAGTCAACGTCCGCTCGATCAAAGCGGCGGAAAAACTGCCGTACGTCACGCCGGCCAATGAAACGCGGCGGGCGTTGCTCGAGCAAATCGGCGCGGATGTATACAATTTGTACGAAATTACAAAAGACAACTACACGCTCTATACAATGCGCCATCCTTCCTTTGCCCACAATGAAGAACAGCGCAAAGAGGCATAAGCCGCGCAAGAGCGCATCTGATGCAAAAAGAGGCTGTCCAAACGGACATCCTCTTTTTTACGCATAAAAACGGCTGGTTTTGCGCAAAATGGAACTAAAGGAATATTGATGCAAAGCGAGGGAACAAGCGATGGCGGAAAAACGAAAACGCGAAAAATCGAAGCATACGCTGACAAGCGCCCAAGAAGTAAGCTATGCCCGGGATTTTAAAATGGCGGACCAAGCGGGCGGCTATACGGCCAAAAAGGCGCGCCACTAGAAACGATTGCTATTTATACGCTGGCGCCGTCCATGCCATCCTAATGATTGAATCGTACGATTCACACTTTTGGATAGGGGGCATGGATGATGGGCCGTTCTCGCGGACAACGGACGCGCGACAAAAACAAGGCGACTTTGCCGCAAGTGCCGAAACAGCTGAAATCTGACGGCATCGATGTGGAATACTCGGCAGAATTTGCCGACCATGAAGACCTTGAAGCACAGGCGCGCGCTGCGGCAGCCGGCATCCGCCGGCAAGAGCGCAAACAGTAATCGAACATGGCGCCCGCTTTGATGGGGCGCCTTTTTCCTGTGAACCGCTTCCACTTCGCTTTGCTTGGAGTGAGAGACTTTCTTTGTGAAACGCGTCTCTCAAGCCGCGCTACACCGTCGCCTCGCCCTCGAGCTCCAACACTTGGCTGTACCGTTTGTAAAACCGCCCCAACTCCCCTTTGTAATTGTCTTTCCACGGTTTTTCCTTGCCGCAATAATGGATAAAAACGGTGTTTTCCTCAATCCAAGCTAAATCGTGTTTCGGGTTGGGCAAAAGCTGCAAAAAGTCATAATAGCGCGCGTCGTAGTTGTAGCGGTAGCAGTCGACCGGTTTAATTTTGTCCCAGTACAACCCATTTAACACGTCTTGGTCAGGAAGAACAAGCTTGAACCGGTTGTCGCGAATGAACTGGTAAATGTCCGCAAGCCGAACGTGTTCGCGCATCATCGCAATGTTCATCATCATCACACCCGTGTTGAAATACCCTTTCGCGTTCGGCGTTTTTAACCGCAACTTGTTGAACAAGTTTGCCACCTTCGTCGAATGGGTATGCTCAGCCGCAATGAACAAGTTCCCTTCGAAATCCATGTCATACAGCTCATCCATCGGGTTGATCGCCACAATATCCGGATCAAGGTACAAGACACGGTCGACGTCTGGCGGCAAAAACAAATGCGCCGCCAGACGGTAATACATCTCCACCGTATAGTGGCGGAAAACAGGCGCATCATGAAACAGTTGCGGATCAACGTAAATCGGCACGAGCTCATGCCCCTGCCGGCGAACAAACTCGCCAAGCGCCTGAATCTCTTCCTCGGCAATGCGCGAGTAAAGCAAGTAAAACGTAAACGGGCGCCGGTTGTTGCAAAACAGCGAATGCATCAAGACTCTCAGCGGCGGAAGATAATTGGCGTCTGTCGTCACTAACACATGGAACACGCACCATCACTTCCTTTTTTGCGTCATCGATTCCCCTTTCTCTACAATTATATAGAAATTTAGGTGAATGTTGCGCTCTTTTCATGCCAAATTGTCCGACCGCGCGATCGATTTCTTTTCATTCATTTGTATCGAAGAGCTATTCACGCGGCTACGTGCATCTTCTCCTCGCCAGCCGGCTTTCGCTGGCGAATTTCTTGTTCGACTATTTACAATTATCAAACAAATCACTATAATAAACGTATAAGCCGTCTCCTGCCAGCTTGGCCGCTTGTGCAGACCGGACGGCCCCTGCCATCTGTCCGATAGCCCCGTTGCCTGACAGGCAGCGTTGGCAGCTTTTATGCATCGACCACAAAAAGAACTGTACGGCCTGACGGCATCTCCGCGCCGGAATGCCTTCTCAGTCCGTTCAAGCCGGTTCCTATCTTGCACGCTGTATAGGAACCGGCTTTTTGCATGTAAACAGAAAGGAGGGAAATCGATGCCAGGAGCGCTCGATGGCGTGCGCGTGCTCGACTTGTCGCGCGTGTTGGCTGGTCCGTATGCGACGATGATTTTAGGCGATTTAGGCGCTGATGTCATCAAAGTCGAAGCGCCCGGGGGGTCGGATGACACCCGGTTTTGGGGGCCGCCGTTCCAAAACGGCATGAGCGCTTACTATACCGCCGTCAATCGAAACAAACGAAGCATCACCGTCAATTTAAAATCGGCAGAAGGACAAGAGACGATTCGCCGCCTCGCCGAAACAGCTGATGTCCTCATTCACAATTTTAAGACCGGAACGATGGAACAGTGGGAACTTGGCTATGAATCGTTGTCACGCCTCAACCCACGTCTCATCTACTGCTCCATCACCGGGTTTGGCGAGACAGGACCACTCGCTCCATTAGCCGGCTACGACTATATCATTCAGGCAATGAGCGGCTGGATGAGCATTAACGGCACTGCGGACACCGGCCCGCTCAAAGTCGGCGTCGCCGTCACGGATGTGTTCACCGGCCTGTATGCCGCCATCGCGATCGAAGCGGCGCTTTTGGCCCGCGAGAAAACGGGGCGCGGGCAAAAAATTGATCTCGCACTGTTTGACTGCGCCGTGAGTGCGCTTGTCAATGTCGCCGCCAATTATTTGTTATCCGGCGACGTCCCGAAGCCGCTCGGCAATGAACACCCGAACATCGTGCCATACTCAACGTACATGGCAAGCGACGGTCCGATCGTCATCGCCGTCGGCAATGACCGACAATTTCAAGCGCTTTGCTCGTTGTTGTCCGATCACTCGCTTGGAACCGATCCGCGCTTTCAAACCAATCCCGGCCGAGTCGCCCATCGCGAAGAGCTAAACCGGCGGCTGAACGAGGAAATCAAGCGGCGGACGCGGGCCGAGTGGCAGCGCCTTCTCGCCGAGAAAGGCATTCCATGCGGACCGGTGCAGACGCTCGATGAACTGTTCCGCCATCCGCAAACGGCGGCGCGCGAGATGACAGTCACGGTGCACCATCCAATCGTCGGTCCGTTAACGCTTGTCGCCAGCCCACTGAAACTGTCTGACACGGCGGTGTCTTATCGGCTGCCGCCCCCGCTGGCCGGCGAGCATAACCGCGAGGTCGAAGCTGGATGGCAAGGCAACCCGGCCGCTGAAAACGGTCCGCACGACAAAAGCCAATGAATAAACCGTTGTTCTCCTCAACCGCTTCAGCGCCCGCTGAAACAAGGGAAACGAACGTTGACACGAAAAAACCATGAAAAACAAACAGTTGCATAGGGGGATGGAAACGATGATGAACTTCGACTTTACACCCGAACAGGAAATGCTGCGGCAAACGGTGCGCAAATTCGTCGATAAAGAAATTATGCCTTATATCAAAGAATGGGATGAGCGGGGCGAATTTGACCGCAACATTTTCAAGCGGCTCGCTGAGCTCAATTTAATGGGCGTCTGCATTCCCGAAGAATATGGCGGCATGGGCATGGATTACAACTCGCTTGCCATCGTCTGCGAAGAGCTCGAACGCGGCGATACGGCGTTTCGCACCGCCGTATCGGTTCACACCGGGCTGAACAGTTTGACGCTCCTTCAGTGGGGAACTGAAGAACAAAAGCAAAAATATCTCGTCCCACAAGCGCGCGGGGAAAAAATCGGCGCATTCGGCCTGACCGAACCGAATGCCGGCTCAGACGTCGCTTCCATCCAGACGACAGCCGTCCGCGACGGAGATGACTACATTTTAAACGGACAAAAAACATGGATTTCCCTCGCTGACATCGCTGACCATTTTCTCGTATTCGCCTATACGGACAAATCGAAAAAGCACCGCGGCATTTCCGCCTTTATCGTCGAACGGACGATGCCCGGCTTTTCGTCGCGCCCGATTAAAGGGAAACTTGGCATCCGCTCTGGCAATACGGGCGAGCTGTTTTTTGACAACGTCCGCGTCCCGAAAGAAAACTTGCTCGGGGAAGAAGGCGAAGGATTCAAAATCGCCATGTCAGCGCTTGACAACGGCCGCTTCACCGTCGCCGCCGGCGCGGTCGGCCTCATTATGGCATGTCTTGAGGCGAGCGTGAAATACTGCCACGAACGAAAAACATTCGGCAAAGAAATCGGCCGCCATCAGCTCGTCCAGCAAATGATCGCCCGCATGGAAGCTGGTTTGCAAATCAGCCGCCTGCTCGTTTACAAAGTCGGCTTTCTCAAAAACGAAGGCCGGCGTTGCACGAGAGAAACATCGCTCGCCAAATGGATCGCCTGCGACTACGCGAACCAGGCGGCCGACGATGCCGTGCAAATCCATGGCGCCTACGGCTATTCGAACGAATACCCGGTCGAGCGCTACTTGCGCAACTCGAAAGCGCCGGTCATTTACGAAGGAACACGGGAAATTCATACGATCATGCAGGCCGAATATGTGCTCGGTTACCGCCAAGACAAACCGCTGCGCAAAACGCTGCCGGCATGGCGGCCGGCTGAAAACTGAATCACCAACGAAATCATGGGCGGCCAAGCCGCTGACCCGCACCAAAACGCCGCTGCCCCCCATCAACCGATGAGGGGCAGCGGCTTATGGCTCTTTCTCCTCCATTTTGCAATATTGTTTGTACAAATCTTTTAGCGCCGCGCACAGAGCAGAATGGGCTTTCCCTAAATACCCTTCGTCAAGCTCGGCGAGCAGACCGTCGATGCCATCGCGCAGCGAATGGCCGCGAAGCAGGCGGGCCACGTAATCGCGCCCATGTTCAGTAGCCAGTGTGCATGATGCCTCCACGATCACCCCGTATTTTTTATCAATTTCCGCTGTGATCGTCAGCGTATCGTAAAGGCTTTTCGCCGCCATTCCGGCCGGCAGCCGCGCATGACCGGCGATAAACTGCGTTTTCATCCGCTTTCCCTCTTTCCTCGTCTTTCCTGTTGCTGTTATACCAGCTGCTATCTTATTTCGCGGCGTGCATCCATTTTCCCTGCCTCATTTGGCAGTCAACGAAAAAAAGCCGCCGGCCAGACAAACCCGGCAAGCGGCATATCGTTGCTTTTTAGCGCTGCTGTACCGACGCAAGACGGCCTGCCTCCCAGTTCACCCACGCCCCGCTGTCTGGGTCAATCGAGGCGAGACGGAGCCAGCCGTTTTGGACTTTGCGCCGAAATTCGCTGTTTTCATCGAGCAACCGCTCGATATAGGAAAACGGCGCTTCAATGATGACGAGCAACCGAAGCGGAGAGTGGAACCACTCACGGTCAGATGCGGCGACGGACTGCCACGGCAAGCCGGCTAGCAAGTCGCTTCCGTTCCCTTGCATGACGCCGATGCCGCCGGTCACCGTCTGGGTCGTTTTGTCGCCGCTTCCATAGTAATTCGGTGCCACTGTCGAAGCATAATATTGCAAGTTGATCCACTGCCCAACCGTGGCCGGCCCAGCGATGATGCCGGCCAGCGCCTCACCGGTCGGATCTTCGCGCCAATCGTAGCTGTGCAAAAACACCCGGCCGTCTAAATGAACGCCCTTTGTCAACGCCCGCCGCCCAATCAGGAAAGCGGCGTTCCCCGCCAATCCCCACTCCGGACGAATTTCACTCCAGTCGACGGCGCGGCGTCGGGCTTCGGCAACCGGATCGCGCGGCATGGCGCCGACATGCGGCAGCTTCGCCATCCGCTCAGCATTGGCTTGGCGGCTGACGCCGGCAAGCGCCTGTTTCAGCTGTCGAAACGCCGCCTCAGCCGCTTCGGACAACGGCGGCATTTCCACCCAACGCAACTCGTCAACGGTCGTGATATGTTCAGCGGCGACGAACACTGTCTCATCCGGGATGACGATTCCCTCTTTCGCCAATCCATCCCGCACGTGCGGCAAGTTGGCCAACGCGGCGAATACGCGGGCGTTGAACGCCCCAGCCGCGCCGCCGCACGCCCCGCAATCGAGCGCGGACGCATACGGGTTATTTGTCGTCTCGCTCTCATGGCCGCAGACGACGACAAGCGGGGCAAATGAGGACGTCAGGCCGATGTTCACGAGAAGCTGTTTTACGTATTGCACTTGCTCTTCTTTTGTCAACCCGATCGGCAGCCCAGTCGTTTCGTCATGCCCTTGGCAATCAAGCGACAGCGTCGTCTTCGGTTTTTGTTGCGCCGACATTTCCGCCTGATGAATGGCTTGCCCGGCCCAAGCCGGCGCTGCGCTGCGGGCGATCGTATGCAAACCGAGCCACGGGCCGCTCATTTCCGGAAGCAGCAAACCAGCCAGCAGATGCTGCTTGATTTTTTTAAACGTCCGGCCGACAAAGCGGAACAGATCGCGCCGCCGGCGGTACGGCGCCGCCGTTTCGGGAGAAGCGGTTTCGTTGATTTCATGCCGCGGCGCCACAATCGCCGGGCAAGACGGATGGGCGTCATCGCTGTCAAGCACGCGCGTTTGGATCGGCAAGCCGAAAAAGCCAGCGCAGCCGTACGTTTCAAACGGGCCGACCGCCTCTACATGACGGCGGAACGGCTCGGAGCGCACATCAATGCAAAACAATAGCTGCGCTGCCGCCTGCTCTTTTGGCTCCTCAGGTTGACGGGTGAGAACCGCTTCTTTCAGCTTCGCTTCATACGTATCTTCCCACGCCTCAAGCCAAAGATGGCGGCGGCCAATTCGCCAGAACCGATCGGCGAACACCAGACGAGCTTGGCGGTCTTCGAGCGGAAGGCGCCGCCAGTCGTCCAGCGTCATGCCGCCCCAGTGGATCCAGGCGGCCAACAGCGGCCCAACCGCACGATCGTCTTCGTTTTCTTCCTCCTTCAGCGGCAGATGGGGCGCTGTGAACACCCACTCCAGCGACAAACGAACGGCCAAGTAGTTGATCAGCCCGCCGATTTCGTCACCTGCACGGCGCGATTGCCAGACCATCATCCCCGCCCAGCCGGGCAGAGCTAATAAATGCGCTTCTAAATAGGCCACGGCTTCCTCATCCTGCACCCCAAGCTGCTCAAGCGCCCGTTGCAGCGCCTCCTCTGGATGGTGAGGCCAATCGAAAAGCCGTTTCCGCTCCTCCTTGGACAAGGACGGATCAAGAGGCGCCAAACGACGCCAAGACCCGTAAAAGCCGTGTTCACGATGCGGCAGCGCCCACACCGCCTCTCCCCGATCGTAAAACAGCTTGCACCATTTGATCATTTGTTGATCCAACCGCTTTTCCAAACCAAGGCGCACAGACCGCGTGCGGATGGAAACAGAGCGCAGCGGCATAGCGGCGGCCAACTCGATCAGTTTCGGCATCTGAAGCGCTTCTTCGGGCACCGCATCGTTCCAAAGGAGGGCGCGGCATAGCCGTTCCGCTTCATGGCGCGGCGCAGGAAGCGGCTCGTCATCCAACCATCGTTGCAGACGCCGCTCGATGAAGGAAACGTCAATCTCCCCTTTGGATAGCGCCGCATGAAAAACGGCCATTGGCGGATACAAGTCGATGCCGTAAGCTTCTTGCAGTCGGTCAGCCGCGTCGACAAACGACTTGTTTTCCATCCCCATCCACGGATGGCGGGCGATAAACGCGGAAATCGGCCAAAGCGGAGCGATCACCTTCGCCGCTTCGCTGACGGTCGCCTCGAGCGGACAAGCGGCTGCTTTTTTTGCCTCCGTTGACCGTTCAAGTGATATGACGCTTCTACTCATGAGCCATCCCCTCCTTTAGATAGGACGCCAAATAACGCGGGTGTGCTTCGGTCGCCGCCGGACGCGGTTCACCAAGGTGAACAAGCCACATGTACAGCTGAATGGCAAGCATGGAACTGCGCCGGTTCGCGATCCATACAGCAACCAGCGCCGCGGCAACAAACAGAGCGCAGACAAGCCATTCGAACGAAGCGGGCGGCAGAAACGCGGACGGCATCCCGTTATGAAGCAGCGCCATAAATTGATGGCGCACCGTTTCGGACGCCAACGCCAAAGCAACGACAACCGCAAAGCCCAGCCAACGGCCTTCGCGAAAATCCGTAAGCCGTCCCCAGGCAACCGTTGCCGAGGCCGCAAGCAAAAGCGCGCTCAACAACCGAGCCGGTTCGTGCGGAGCCGCCTGCCAAAAGGCCCACCCAAACAGCACGCCGAGGATGATGCCGCCCGGCCACGAACTGCCTGTTTTTCGCAATCCTGCCCGACCGACTCGCGGCACGACGGACCCGGACTGCAAAAAGAGCGTCGCTTTAAACAACCCGTGCAACACTAAATGCACTACTGCGGCCCCGTAAGCACCCAGGGCGCATTGCACAAGCATGACGCCCATTTGCGCCATCGTCGAACCAACGAGCTGGCGCTTATAGTCAACATGAACAAAGCTAACGCCCGTGCCAATCAAAATCGAGGCAAAAGCGATCAGAAACAGCGCCACATGCGCCCACGTTTCGTTAAAGAGCGGAGAAAAGCGCCAAAGCAAGAGCCCCCCAGCGTTGACAAGACCGGCATGCATCACCGCTGACACCGGCGTCGGCGTCACGGCTGATTCCATCAGCCAGCGATGAAACGGCCATTGCCCAGCTGGAATGACGGCAGCCAACATGAGCAATCCGCTCATCACCGCCCTTTCCCATAGAGCGAGACGAGCTAAACGTTCCGCCGACAACGCCGAGACGAGCGTCCATTCACCGACTCTCGCCCCAAGCCAAACAGCGGTGAGGGCCACAGCAATCCAACTTGCCAAAAACAGCATGCCCATCTGCCAGGCAACGAACTGAGCCGGCTCCCATTCTTTTTTCAACGCGGTCAACGCCACAAGCCCCACAAGCGGCAGCCCCCAGCACACTGCGATCAACCGCAAGTCGCCGGCCGCCCACGTGAGCGAAGCGGCAAATGACGTCCATGTCAAGAGCGAGAAATACAGCCGATAGCGGCGGTCGCCGTGCAAATAGCGAACCGCAAACCGTTGAATCGCCCAGCTGAGAAGCGAAATATAAACGGCGGACAGCCAGCTCGTCGCATCAAACCGCCACGGGCCGATGTCGACCGCGCCGCCGGCGCCGATCCATCCGAATAGCGCCGCCGTCCCCGGCAACAGCAACAGCCAAACGTGCACATGCACATATCGTTCCGACACGCGCGGAAACAGCCACACGATCGCACTTAGGAAAACGACCGCAATCGCCGCCAGCCATCCCCATGCGAACCATTCGTTCCCCATTGCCATCTCCTCCCCTCATCTGCTTGCACATCGTTCGAGAGAAAAAAGAAAAAACCGGCTATGTCAATCAGGCAAAACGGCCGAAAAAGGCCGTTCCATTGCCTATCGATTGCCCATAGCCGGTTTACCTTCAACCAATCATCGCTTGATTGTTTGAAGATCTCCCGTTCGTTGTCGCGCGGCAGGCGACGGTCGGTTTCCCTTCAACGAACCTAAGCCCACGTAGGTTTTTTGAAGGGCTCCCGACAGCATCGTCCACTATTTTATTCTATACTTACTATACAAAAGTTGTTTCAATTATACAATAACTTTGTTGATTTGTCATGGAAAAATTTATTTTGTCAACTGTTTCTCCAAATCGTTGAACAGCTTAAAGACAATAATCCGCTCACCCGTTCGGGTGCTTAAATCGGTATGAAAGCTTTTTACTTTTTCACCCGTGATTTCCAAAATCATCTTCTTCAAATCATCGACGCCCGATTCCACCAAACTCGTCCGCGACCGTTTCACCGCCAGCATCCCTTCCTTCGATTCACAAAGAGCGTACTCAGCAGGTGTCAAGATGCCATGCAGGGAAACGATAATCATATCACGCAAAATATCGGTTTTCACCGACACCGAGCCGCGGCCGAGAAAATCTTTTTCCCATTTCGTCAACGCTTTGCTGATTTCCGATTCCATCCAACCTTTTGACTTGTTCATGCCCTGATCCCCCTAACCAACCCGCGGCTTCCCGCCGCCATCCGCCACGTTGCACTGATAAACATTATTATAGCCGTAATTGGTGGATAGCGCTAGAGCAAAATGGGCAAGGCGCCGACAGAAAGCGGATTCATTCGCGTTTTGCCTGAGGCATGAGGCATCGTCTATTGGAACAAGAGCAGCGGCCCCGCACCGATCGCGCCTGGGTCGATACCGGCACACGGCCGCCCCTGTTGAAACAAGAGCGTCCGTTGTTCCGTTGGCCAGCAGGGAAAACAAACGCCCTTGCCTCACATCCTGCGGCCCTATTTTTTGTTGCAGCTGGGAAAAACAAAAACCAACCCATTCCTCCTCCCCAATAACCCTGTAATCCAACCTGCACGGAAACGTCGCCAAGAAAAAGCAAACCGGCTTTCTCCTTTCCAAGCTGGCTACTGCTGGATACACCGGAGCGACCGCAGCCGGTTCAGCGCCGCCGCCAGCTCGAAGCGGCGCGGGCGAGCAAGTTCACCCGGATTCCCTTTTCGGAACGAAACTGAGCCTAGCCCTTGACGGTCCCATTGTTCTTCGATCGCATCAAGTAGTTGGCGGATGGTTTTCTTCCCGTCGAACCATCCTTTTCGTTCCATATACAGCAGCGCCGCGGCAATCGCCCGAGTCTGGCTGTCATCGACCAGCTGCTCAAGCGCATAAAGCAATAGATCGGTTTGCCCGTACTGAATAACGTGCCGTCCGCGCGCGACGGCTTTTGCTTTTTTTCCTTTTTGGCTGTTCAAACTTTCGGGCAGGGGAATGCGCTCGCGAATGCGGCCGAACGACTCTCCGCCTTCCGCTTTCCGTCCCGACGGCATCTCTGCAGCGATCCGCTTCGCCTCCCCGGTCACATCAAACGGGACGTACTGCTCCATTTTGATCACGCAATCAGCGATATCCAAGTAATCCCCCAACCCGCCGACGACAAGAACCGTCGAAATGCCGTAATCGCGAAATAGTTGACGCGCCTTGTCGATATACGGCGTGATTGGTTCGGCTTCTTTCGCCACGAGCGCCTGCATGCGTCCATCGCGGATGAGCAAGTTCGTTGCGCTTGTATCTTCGTCAATCAAAAACGCCGATGCCCCCGCTTCAATCATTTCGATCATGCTCGCGGCCTGTGAGGTGCTGCCGCTCGCGTTTTCCGTCGAAAACTGCGTTGTCTCTTTGCCGTACGGCAACGCGCCAATGAGCGGCGAAATGTCAACACTGGCGACGCTCCGGCCGTCTTCGGCGCGAATTTTCACCGCCCCGCTGTCGGTGATGACAAACTCCCGCCCGTCGCCGGCGATATGGTCATACACGCCGTGCTCTAACGCCTGAAGCAGCGTCGATTTGCCGTGATACCCGCCGCCGACAATAAGCGTAATGCCTTTTCGGATGCCCATGCCTTTCACCGGCTCGGTGCAGTGCGGGATCGGGATCGCGATCTCCAGCTCTGGCGGGCTTTGAAACGGTACGGCCTCGCATTGCAGCGGCTTGTCGCTCACTCCGCTCTCCCGCGGCAAAATCGCGCCGTTTTTGACAAACGCCACCAAACCATGCTCGCGCAAATAACGGCGAATGGCGTGCTGCTGATCGGCCAGCTCCACCGCCGGGCGGATGTCTTCTTCCCGAAGGCCGTACACCGCTCGCTCAATGACGGATGGAATTTGCTCGAAAAAGATGACCTCGGCTTCTTTCGCCAAAATGCGCCGTCCATTCGCCGGCAAACCGACCGATAAACAAACCGTAATGGTCTCGTCAGCCACTTGCACCGCCGTTCGCTCGAGCACTTTTTGCCCCGGCGCATCAATCAAGACGAGTCCACTTTTTCCCGACCCGCGCGCCCGCAGCGGCCATTGCCGCAATTCGCGGTGGACGCGGCGCAAAAGCAAATCCTCACAGCGAGTGCGGCGCGGTTTCGTATCGGTCCACTCCGCTGCCAGCGCCGTTTTCGCCCGCGGCACGATCACCCGCACCTTGGACGGTTCGGCAAACGGATCGCCTTGCACATGGTCAATTGCAAGCGTAAACGTTGGGAACCGATACGTACCTTCGATCGCTTTATATGCCTTATAGCCTTTTTGGTCGATCGACCGCAGCCGTTGTCTCAGTGTTTCCATCCAACCATCCCTTTCTTTTTCCCTTGACTCCTACTTCTAACAGACACCTTTCAGAATTGGATCCAACTCCAAGAATGCCCAGCCATGCCTAATGGATTCTGCGTGACACTTCCATAGCAATGTTCAGTCCTTGCCTTTGTTCTAAAACGACCCCTATGCACCATTTTGATTGTACCGCAAACCCATCCTCTTCATCCATCACCAGCAAAAACAGCGGCCCGCCTATTCTTAGGGCGAGCCGCCTGCTGCCTAACGGTCTTTCATCCCCGTATAGATCCAAATCGCTTCTTTGAAAAACTCAGCCGCTCCCGGATGCACTTGGTCATAGTAAGCTTTGAACCGTTCGTCCTCGACATACAAACGCGCCAGTCCGGCATGCGCTTCCTTGGAATAATGATCCCACCAGAGGCCAAGCCACTGGCGGTGCAAATCCGCCGCCCGTTGCGCCGCCTCTCCAGCCGGGTTGCCATCTTGCATCGCTTCTTTCAATGCCTCAAGCACATCTTGACTGAGCCGTTCCGCTTCATCAAACTGTGCCTTCGTCATCTTCCGCAGTCTGTCGTTGGAACGATCGACCTGTTCATCACCATACTTCTGGCGAATTTCTTCTCCATATTTCCGTTCGTTTTCTTCAATCAGCTGCTCCTTGAACGCAGCAAACTTTTCTTTGTCGCTCATCATGATTCCTCCTTCTTTAGCGGCAATCGTTTTTTCAACGCTCGCAATCAACGCATCCAGATGGCGTCTTTTTTCCAACAGCTGTTGGCGGTGCTCCCTTAGCGCTTTCAATTCATCAAAGGACGGGGAATGAATGATTTGTTTGATCGTTTCCAAATCGACGCCAAGTTCACGATAAAAGAGAATTTGCTGCAAACGATCGACTTCGCGCGGCCCGTACAGCCGATAACCGGCTTCGCTCCATCGCGCCGGCTTCAGCAAGCCAATCTCATCATAATATCGAAGCGTCCGACTCGTGATCCCCGCCAGTTTCGCCAGCTCATGCACCGTGTACTCCACTTCCCTCACCTCCCTATTCATGACGATACACCTTGACGCAACGTAAAAGTAAAGAGGAAAAAAGAAAAAAGGGCTCAAGCCCAGCCCCCCATTGAACAATCGCTGTTTCATTTGTTAAAAGCGATGCCTTTCATCAATTTTTCCTCGTTTCCTCGATATGCGGCATCTTCGTTATCACAATCGAATGGTTCAAATCGACGTTAGGCAACAGCTGTGGTTCGCTAGTTGTTTCCATCGCCCCTGCTTGTTTCACATGAGGAGAAAGCGGCTGATCAACCGAATCGCGGATGATGATACGCTGGCGAAACGACGCATATGGTTCTTTTGTTTTGTCCGTCTCAGCCAATTGCGAAGGAAAGACGGCATCACATACAAACAACATTCCCACCACGGCAAAGAGAAGAACACTTCGCTTCACTCACACCACCTCTATCCAAATTAGACGATGCAAAAGGTGATTCGTTTCTCCTTTGCCGCTAAACGAAAACGCCATCACCATTACGTCCCGCAAAACGTCCGGTACGGGCGGTCGGACGGCGGAGGCAGTTCCGCGTATTTCTCTTGTTCCGGCGAGTAGGCGTACGGGTCAGACAGCGCTTCAAGGAAACGCTCCATCACGCTGTAGTCGCCGTCATGGACCGCGGCGGCCAACGCCTCTTCAACCCGGTGGTTGCGCGGGATCACAGCTGGATTATGGCGGCGCATCCGCTCATACGCTTCTTCCCTTGACACCGATTCTTGGCTGAGCCTTGTCTGCCAGCGCTCCTGCCACTCCCGGAACTCAGCGGAATCAAACAGCGCCATTCCCGTATACTCGCCTAACGTCAACGCCCGGAACGTGTTCGTGTAATCAGCGCGATGCGCCTCCATCAGCCGCAATAAATCCGCAATGAGCTCCTGATCCCCTTCCTGCTCCTCGGCAAGGCCGAGCTTCGCCCGCATCCCGCTAAGCCAATGGTGGTGATACCGCTTCGGATACTCATCAAGCGCCCCTTGGGCAAGCGCGATCGCTTTTTCTTCATTCTCATCAAGCAACGGCAACAAGCTTTCCGCAAACCTTGCCAAATTCCAGCCCCCGATGTACGGCTGGTTTCCGTACGCATACCGCCCTTCCGTATCAATCGAACTGAACACCGTCTCCAGGCTGTATGTGTCCATAAACGCGCACGGCCCATAGTCGATCGTTTCCCCGCTGATCGTCATATTGTCCGTGTTCATCACCCCGTGGACAAAGCCGACAAGCTGCCATTTCGCGATCAGTTCCGCTTGGCGTTCGATCACTTGTTCAAGCAAAAACAAATAGCGGTTCTCAGCTTCCTCAAAGCCAGGAAAATGGCGCCAGAGCGCATAATCGGCCAGAGCGCGCAACTCCTCTATCGTCCCCCATTGCGCCGCGTATTGAAACGTCCCGACGCGCAGATGGCTCGAGGCGACACGGGTCAACACCGCCCCAGGCAATTCCGTTTCGCGCATAATGGTCTCTCCCGTTGTGACGACCGCAAGACTTCGCGTTGTCGGGATGCCAAGCGCGTGCATCGCCTCGCTCACAATGTACTCCCTCAGCATCGGCCCAAGCGCCGCCCGCCCATCACCGCCGCGCGAATACGGCGTCCGGCCCGAGCCTTTCAGCTGGATGTCCACCCGCTCCCCGCTTGGGGTGACGTGCTCGCCCAGCAGCACCGCCCGTCCGTCGCCAAGCATCGTAAAATAACCGAACTGATGCCCTGCATACGCCTGCGCCAGCGGCTCAGCTCCGTCTGGAATTTGGTTTCCAGCGAACACAGCCACCCCATCTTCACTTCGCAACGCTTCCTCATTCAACCCAAGCTTGACTGCCAACGAACGATTGAGCACCGCAAGCTTCGGCGCGCGCACCGGCGTGGGGAGGACTTTGCTGAAAAAGCGCTCCGGCAGCCTTGCATAACTGTTGTCGAACTTCCATCCTGCGTCCAACATCGTCATCTCCTTTGCTGCCAAAACAGCCTTTTTATATGAGTTTATTGTACGGCAAAGCGGACGGCATGATAAACCGAAAACGCGCGATCCTAAACCAAAAACCGAACCGTCAACGTTCGACGAAAACCACCATATTTTCTCTTTCTTTCTCGCCCCGTTTCTTTGTATAATACCTGTGAGGAGGTGAGAAAAAGTGGAAGAGAAAACAATCATTCAAGCGGTGCTTCAAGCGCTCGAACAGCATTCTGACAAAATTAGCTCGAAAATGCAGGAAATGGAGCAACGACTGCATCATGAAATGCAAACGATGGAACAGCGACTTCACCATGAAATGCAAACAATGGAGCAACGACTCCGCAGTGAAATGCAAGAGATGGGACAACAGCTCCGCAGCGAGATGCAAGAAATGGGGCAACAGCTTCGGGCAGAAATCCACGCTGTTGAGACTCGGCTTGAGGCCAAAATCGACTCCCTTCGTGAGGAAATGCAACAGATAAACAGACAACTGAACGAACGAATCGACCACCTTGAAGAAGAATTAACAGATACTCAAGCCTCGGTCGAAGTGTTGACAACAAAAGTGCTCCACCACGACCGAAAACTTCGCCAACTGACCAAGCAAGCGTAACTCCTCTCAGTTAGCCAGCCATTTTCCCTGTCCACCGCACGTCAAAAACCGCTTCCGTTTCATCTTCCATGTTCATCTTGATGAAACGGAGCGGTTTTGGTGTTCACAGAACACCTACTCCCTATCAAAAAATGAATCGCGTTCGACATAGCATACTCTCAATGCATAGCGCTTGTGCCACTCACACGCTCCTCATTTCACCAAACCATGCCGAAACGCGTAAATGACCGCTTGCGTCCGGTCTTGGACGCCGAGTTTGGCGAGGATGTTGCTTACATGCACTTTCACCGTTTTAAGTGAAATGAACAATTCATCGGCCATTTCTTGATTCGTTTTCCCTTGCGCCATCAACAAAAGCACTTCCATCTCCCGGCTCGTGAGCTGCTCATGCGGCAGGCGCTCTTCTTGTTTCCGATAGTTTCGCATCACTTTTCCGGCCACTTCCGGTTCGAACACCGATTGCCCGTGGAACGTGGCGCGAATGGCGTCGGCAATTTCGCTCGCTTTCGATGTTTTCAATAAATAGCTCGTCGCCCCTGCTTCAAGCGCGGCAAACACGTTTTCATCATCCAAAAAACTCGTCACGACAATGATTTTCGCCTCCGGCCACGCGCCGATGATTTCGCGCGTCGCCGCAATGCCGTCCATCGGTTCCATCACGAGGTCCATTAAAATGACATCCGGACGCAACTGGAGGGCGAGCTCCACCCCTTTTTTACCATCTTCCGCCTCGCCAATCACCTCCATATCTGGTTGGGCGGATAAATACGCCGACACGCCAAGCCGCACCATTTCATGATCATCGACAAGCAGTACCTTAATCACGGTCATCCCCCCCTGTGCAAAAGCGGCACTTTCACTTCCAACCTCGTTCCTTGACCTTTTAAGCTGACAATTTTCAACATCCCACCGATTTCCGCCGCCCGCTCATACATGTGCTGCAACCCGTACGAGCCGCTTTTCGAACGTTCCACATCAAAGCCAACGCCATCGTCGGTGACGCGCAAAATGGCAAACCCGTCCCGTTCGATGAGCAATACTTCCAACGACTTCGCTTTCGCATGGCGCAGCGTGTTGGAAAGCGACTCTTGCAAAATGCGAAACAGATGATCTTCCACCCCTTTATCGAGCGGAACGTCTTCGATGTTCCATTTCATCTCGAGCGGCACTTTGCCCGCCAATTCCGTGAGCAGTTCGGTCATCCCTTCTTGAAGCGATTTGCCTTTCAGCTGCACCGGCCGCAAGTGCAGAAGCAGCGCCCGCATTTCCAATTGCGACTGGTGAATCATTTGCTCGACCATGGCCAATTGTTTGCGCTGCCGTTCATCATCCGGCGGCATCGTTTCCATAACGGCTGACATCATCATCGAAGCGGCGAACAATTGTTGGCTTACGGAATCATGCAGTTCCCGCGCCAGCCGCGTGCGTTCTTCGGAAAGAATGCGTTCAACGAGCCGTTCTTCCTGTTCGGCCTTTTCCGCCGCTAACTTTTGCACGCGTTTCGTTTGCGCGCGCCATTGCGCTTGCAGCTTCACGATTTGCCGCCAAAGCTCTTGCAGTTCCGGCGGCGGCTCTTCCCGATGCAACTCCCCCATCTCTCCTTGTTCAATGTGCCGAAGCGCCTGCACAACCGCTTGCCATTGCTGGCGAAAGAAGGAATCAAGCATAAGTCCAACAGCAATCCCCATACACAGGCTTACAGCGAACACAAACAACAAAAACGGCAACCCCATCACAGTTTGATCCCACAAAGACGACCACATTCCAGGCGGAAGGAAATAGAGAAAGGAAATGAGCAACGCCACAGCAAGCGCAAGCGCAAGCAAAACAGAAGCGAGCATCGGTCGGCTCATACGCGTGTCACCTCGACATTGCCAATGATCATCGAGGTGACGATTTTTAGCTTTTGCTCCGCTTGATCATACGAAGAAGTTTGATAAATGAGCGTCTCGTTGAACATTTTCTCCTGTTCCTTGCCAAACAGCGAGGCAACACCAAAAATGGCGGAATGAACGAGCCGTGTTTCAATTTCGTACGGAACGAGAATTCGAATGTTGCCGATCAACCCTCTCACGATAATGACCGCTTCCCCTTTCGGAAGCACAGTATAGCTGACATCAATGACCGTATCCCCGATCCCCGTTTGGATATTGACATCATTCCACTCATACACCCGTTCTGGGGTCGCTTGCCGGCCAACCCATACATTTTGAAACAGTGGTTGACGGCGCACGATTTCCTCTCCCCCATACGAGTTCTCAGCCATAGTCGGGCGGATCACCGTCGGATGCCGCTTCGACTGAAACAATTGCCAAAGGGCATAACCCAACAGCGCGACCATGACAAAACGAGCGGCCATCATCGTTAACACATGAATGGCCAACATGATGCAGCCAAGCCAAAACAGCCATTTTCCTTTCCGCCGATGCCATTTTTTCCTTCCAACATAAATCAAACAGACCGATATACTTAACGAAAACAGCACGCCCGGGCGAAAAAACGAAATTTCGATTGCAAAAAGGAGCAGTGTCACCAAAACAACCCAACTGACATAGTCAGTTTTCTTCCGTTGATCAAGCATGTGGGGAGCCCCCTGTTGTCCAAAATGAAAAAGGCGTAACCATGTACGCCTTTAGCATATCCGGTTATTTTCCTTCCTGCAACTGCTTTTCCAGCTGAGCGATGCGCGCATCGATCGTGCTTCGGTAATAATCGGAACGAACTTGCCGCTCAAGGCGGTCAAGGTAGACTTCCGCATCAGCAAACGCCGCCAACGCCGGGCCGGCGTCCCCGTTGACCACCCGATGGATGCGGTAGTGCGCCCGAGCCGCATTCTCCCGCCCCATCAGCTCCATGCGCCGCATTTGCATATCTTTCAGCTTATGCTTCATTTCTTCATATTTCGCTTCTAACTCAAACAGCTCACGGCTCGCTTGCTCGAGCAGCTGTTTTAAGCGGGCCGCCCGCTCCGCGTATTGCGCTTGTTCGCGCCGCGCAAATTCGGCCAGCTCCATTTCCCCGGCTTGCGCCGCCACCTCCGCCTGCTTGCTTCGTTTTTCCGCCATCTGTTCGGCTTCGCGATGTTCGCGGGCAAATTGCTCTTTCAGCACATATTGGCGCTCGAGCAGCTGCCGCACCCGCTCGACTTCCTGTTCACATTGGCGCAAATAGTGATTGAGAAGCGCGATCGGGTTTTTCTTTTCTTTTTCGTCAAGCCATTCATGGAGATCGGCTTCAATGATCGTTTTCAAGCGTGAGAACACACTCATCATCGATTCGCTCCTTTTCCATTGATTTCATGAATAATGCTTTTGCAGCTCCGCCCATTGTTTTTCAAAGTTGACAAACGGGTCGTCTGCTTCTGGAACGACGCGCTCGTCTTTCACTCCATTCCATTTTTTATACACGACATACAACACATACGCCGCGACAAGCGCGATGAGCGCTGGCACATTCGAAGCGCTGACAACTAACGCTGCACAGCCAATCAATGCCCACACGATTTTCCCGAACGTCGACGGGGCTTTCAAACATTTCTTGAACGCATAGTACAGCACCGCCAGCGTGATTGCCAACCCGACAAGCGGCCCAAGATGAAACAGCAGCACAAGCAACGCCACCGCGCCGGCAACGAACAGCCCGATCTTTTTTGCCATCCTTTCGCCTCCTTTCGTCTTCCATCGTACCGCAGACAACCCGAATCCCATCATGTTCCAAAGATATATTTTGTCTACGACTCGAGGCGTATTTTTGCTAAGATATAATGCCTCAGCTTCCCTTTTGCTGAATTCGAAGCGGCCAGCGTCTTATTTTTCCAAATAAAAAATCCCTTCTAACGGCGAGCCCTGTTAGAAGGAATTTCTTGTTGATGCAATAGGTGAGGCAAACGTTTCACTTGATGGCATGACCCTCCTCCACATCATGGCCGTGATTGAAAAATGCGCGCTCAGCCTTGCTCTGGTTTTCTATGAGAATGTGCGCTCCTTGAGTTGCCATTTTCATGATGGAGGGAGAGCAAAAATTGCTCATGGACATCTGTATGTTCAAACAAAATAAAGGAAGTTCCGAATTTCTTAATGTTTTCTACCATGCCGGCATGATCAGGATGGAAGTGTGTCACGAACAGATATTTTATTGCCTCTGGCTTAATTCATTTTTCTCTCATTTCGATCTTTTTTCCTTGCTTTTCCAAGGGTTCCCCCACTTTTTCTCCCTCTCTTCTTTCTCCCAAAAAGGAGTGGAAGAACCCGATTTCATTTTCCATTGACACTCCACACGGCTGAAGACGTGTGGAGTGTCAAAATTGCAGCGTTAATTTCGCCACCGCTTCCACATGCGCCGTGTGCGGAAACATGTCCACCGGTTGGATGTAGTCGACGCGGTATTGTGCGGCCAAGGCATCGAGATCGCGGGCGAGGCTGGACGGGTTGCATGAGACGTAGACGACCGTTTTCGGGCGGACGTGGAGAATCGTTTCAAGCAACGCCCGGTCGCAGCCGACGCGGGGCGGGTCGACGATGATGACGTCCGGCTTCCAGCCTTCGTTCACCCATTTTGGCAGCCAATATTCGGCTTTGCCGACGACATAGTGCGTGTTGGTGAACCCATGCTTTTTGGCGTTGTTTTGCGCGTCTTCGATCGCTTCCGGAATCGTGTCCATGCCGCGCACTTCTTTGGCATCGCGAGCAAGCCACAAACCGATCGTGCCGACGCCGCAGTAAGCGTCAACGATCCGCTCCGTTCCGGTGAGGGCGGCCGCTTTTTTCACTTCGTCGTACAATTTCACCGTCTGCAACGGGTTGAGCTGGAAAAAGGCGCGCGCCGACAGTTCAAACGACAAATCGCCGAGCGTTTCTTGAATGTATTCGTCGCCGGCGAGCACTTCTGTCTCGTCGCCGAAAATAAGCGACGTTTTTTCGCCGTTGATGTTTTGCACGATCGATTTCACTTCTGGAAGACGGCGGCGGATTTCCTCGATCAACAGCTCTTTGCGCGGAATGTCTTTTGTCGCTGTCACAAGCACAAGCTGGATGTCGCCGGTATGAAAGCCGACGCGGGCGACGATCGTCCGCACGACGCCCATTCTTGTCCGCTCGTTGTAAATCGGGATGTGCAAGTCTTGCAAAATCGTTTTCACGATGTTCGTGACGCGCGTCGTTTGCGGATGCTGGACGCGGCATTCCGATAAATCGATGAGCCGGTGGGAGTTGAGGCCGTACAGGCCGGCGAGCACCTTCCCTTCCTTCATTCCAACTTGAAACTGGCTTTTGTTTCGGTAATGCCACGGGTTGTCCATGCCGATCGTCGGGCGGATGTCAAGCTTGTCGACATCGAGGCGCCGGGCATGGCGGCGGAGCGCCTGGATGACAATGTCGCGCTTCGCCTCGAGCTGCGCCTCGTACGCCAAGTGCTGCAACTGGCAGCCGCCGCACTGGTCATAGAGCGGACAGGGCGGCTTGATGCGGTTTGGCGAGCGCTTGCGGATGCGCTTGATTTTCGCCTCGGCGTAGGTTGGGTGGATGTCCGTCGCCTCAACGATGACTTCTTCACCCGGCAAGGCGCCGGGGACGAAGACGACTTGTTTTTGGAAATAACCGACCCCTTCGCCGTTAATGCCGATCCGTTGAATCGTCACGGGAAATTGCTCGCCTTTTTTGATTTTGATGTTCATTTGTTGCTTTGCCATATCGGTCCCTCTCATTCAATGCTTCGCCATAAATAAAGCGCCGCATAGCTGGCGTACGGCTTCCATCGTTCGCCAAGCGCCGCCATCTCTTTTGTGGTCGGCCGCTTCGGAAGCCCGAACCATTTTTCGACCGCCCGCTGCAAACCGATATCCGCCGGCGGGAAGACGTTTGGGCGGCCGAGGCCGAAGAGGAGGAAATTTTGCACGGTCCACGGACCGATGCCGCGCACGGCGGTCAGCCTCTCCATCACCTCGCCGTCTTCCATCTGCTCGAGTTCATCAAGCCGCAGCTTCCCCTCGGCAATGAGGCGCGACACATTGACGATATATTCGGCTTTCCGCCCGCTCAGCTGCAAGGCGCGCAAGTCCTCGTACGAGCGGGCCGCGATCTCTTCTGGGCGCGGGTAAAACCAAACGCCGTCCCGCTCCTCGCCGAACGTTTTCACAAACCGCTCTGTGAGCCGATAGCCGACTTTGAGATGAAGCTGTTGGTGGATCAAACATTTGACGAGGCAAAAATACAAATCAAAATCAAGCACCAACGGCAGCCCCTCATAACGGGCAAACAGCGGCGCCAGCTCGGTCGCCTGAAAGTAGCCGTGCACCGAGGCAAGGGGCGTCCGCCATTGAAACAGATGAGAAATCCGTTCGATGATCTCCTGTTGCCGCTCGGGATGCGGCCCCGACACGATAAAGCGCGGGGCGTCTTTCGCGCCGATGCTTTCCACCACGACAGGCACCTTTACGTCATCGAGATGAAGCGGCACGGTGACGCGCTGCCGCTCTAGATCAACCGCCAGCAGCGGATCGAGCGCCAATCGCTCCAACGCATGCGCAAAATCGTACGGCGCGGGCACGGTAATCGTTTGCTTCCACATCGTTCTCACCTTTCTCATTTGTCCGTGCCCCTATTATAACGAAAAACGCCCCGTCGAACCAACTTGTTGGCAGGACGAGGCAGCGGCATATGGTTCGGTTGACAGAACGAGGCGGGTTTTCGAATGGTCCAACACACAACGTTTCGTACCACTTTTGCGCTCAAGTGATGAAAGCGGCTTATGGGCGAAACAGCCGCGGATGGAGGCCCATCTTTTTCACCATCAACTCATCTAAGCTGGCAAACGTATACCCTTGTTTGCGCAAGTCGTCGATCACCTTCGGCAGCGCTTCGGCATTGTCTTTTGATACGGAGTGCAAAAGCAAAATCGCCCCCGGATGGATTTGTTTCATGATTTGGTCGTAAGCATATTGCCAGCCGCGCTGGCGGTCAGTTTGCCAGTCGACGAACGCCAGCGACCAAAAGACGTGATAATAGCCAAGGTCGCGGGCGAGAGATAACGTCCGTTCGCTGAAAATGCCGCGCGGCGGGCGAAGGTACGCCATCCCTTTTTGCCCGGTCAATTCCTCGGTCTTTTCTTTTACTTTTTCCAGCTCTTCACGGAACCGCTCTTCGCTTGCCGCCGTCAAATCGGGATGGTGCCATGAATGGTTGCCGATGATATGCCCTTCCGCCGCCATCCGTTTGACTAAATCGGGCGCTGTTTGCAAATAATGACCAGTGACAAAAAAGGCGGCTGGCACATGTTTTTCCTTTAACACGTCCAAAATTTGCGCCGTATAGCCGTTTTCATACCCGTTGTCAAATGTTAAATAGATCGTTTTTTCGCTCGTGTCGCCTAAATAAAAGGCGTCATATTTGGCGAGCAGTTCATCGAGCTCTTTTCCCGCCGATGGGGGCTCGTGGTTTTCGCTTCTCTTAAATCCCCAATGGATCGGCGCATTGCTTATGGCAAAAGCAGGGGCGGGAAAAAGCGAGAGCGCTAAAACGAGAGAAATGAGCCATCTCATGCCTAGTTCCTCCTTGGCCGCCATCTTTTCCTCTTTCTTATTGTTTTCACCCCTGACCGCTTTACGCGCGCCATTTTTTGCAAAAAAAGGCCCCAAAAGCAAGCGCTTTGGGGACAGAGAAGAAAACGGGATCAGCTTGTTTGAATACCAATAGCCATGTGCTTGAAATTCAGCTCTCCTTCTTACTTGAACACCGGCTCTTTGAACTGAGCCAGCTTTTCAAGCGACGATTTTTCCACATCTTCATGCAAGCTGTTGCCGTGCGAATCCATCGTGACAACAGCAGTGAAGTTTTCGACGCGCAAATGCCACATCGCTTCGGGGATGCCAAACTCCAGCAAATCAACGCCTTCCACGGATTTGATGCAATCGGCGTAATATTGCGCCGCGCCGCCGATGGCGTTCAAATACACGCCGCCGTGTTCTTTTAACGCTTGCAGCGTCTTCGCGCCCATGCCGCCTTTGCCGATGACAGCGCGGACACCGAATTTTTTCATGATGTCGCCTTGGTACGGCTCTTCACGGATGCTTGTCGTCGGGCCGGCAGCTTTGGCGTGCCAGCGGCCTTCTTCATCTTTTAACATGACCGGGCCGCAATGATAAATGATTTGCCCGTTCAAGTCGACCGGCGCGTCATGGTCCATCAAATATTTATGAATGGCATCGCGGCCGGTGTAAATGACGCCGCTGATGCGGACGACGTCGCCGACGCGAAGCTGGCGCACTTGTTCTTCCGACAGCGGCGGAACAAGGTCGATGACGCGTGTGTCGCCTTGTTCAAGCGCCGCGGCTGCTTCCGCTTTTTCCAACTCTTTTGCAAAATCGACGTCTTCGCCGTCTTGGTACAGCCATTCGATGATCTCACCGGTCGCCGGGTCGATTTTCACGCCCATGCGCCGAAACGCCCAGCAGTTGTAGGCGACCGAAACGAAGAAGCTCGCCGGGATGCGGTGCATAACGCCGATTTTACAGCCAAGCAGCGTCGATTCGCCGCCAAAGCCCATCGTGCCGATGCCAAGTTTGTTGGCGTTTTCCATAATGTATTCTTCGAGTTGGCGCAATTCTTCAATCGGATTGACATCATCGACCGGACGGAACAGCTGCTCTTTCGCCAACTCATAGCCCGATGAGCGGTCGCCGCCGATGCCGACGCCGATAAAGCCGGCGCTGCATCCTTGCCCTTGCGCTTGGTACACCGCATGCAAAATGCATTTGCGGATGCCGTCAAGGTCGCGGCCGGCGCGGCCGAGCCCCTCGAGTTCACACGGAAGGCTGTATTGAATGTTTTTGTTTTCACAACCGCCGCCTTTTAAAATAAGGCGAACGTCAATGTAATCGTTTTCCCATTGTTCAAATTTGATGACCGGCACGCCTTCCCCTAAGTTGTCGCCGCTGTTTTTGCCGGTGAGCGAGTCGACCGAGTTCGGACGCAGCTTGCCGTTTTTCGTCGCTTCGACAATGGCGGCGCGGATCGCTTTTTTCATTTCGATTTGATTCACGCCGACCGGCACTTTGATTTTAAACGTCGGCAAGCCGGTGTCCTGACAGATCGGCGACACGTTTTCGTCCGCCATTTGAATGTTCTCGACGATCGTATCGAGCGCCATGGCCGCCCGCGTGCCGGCGTTTTCGCGCGCTTTCGCCCGAGCGATCGCTCGACGGACATCCTTTGGCAGCTTCGTAGATGTTTCCACAATCAAGTCATACATGCTTTGCTGGAATTTTTCCATGCTGATTCCACGCCCTTTCCTTTTGGATCGCCCTATTGGCAGTTGTCTCATCTTCTTCTATTATACTGCTTTTTCTCGGTTATGGAAAAAATCTTTCTTTTCTGTCTCATCAGTCCCCCGCCCGCCTCATAGGAATGGGATAGAGGATCAGCGGCCAAAACGATTGACAAGCGGAGTGACTGTTGCCGATAATGAACGTTGGGACTTTGAATGGAAAGAGGAGAAGACCATGCGCTCATCCACCATGCCAGCCATTACACCGGCGTATGACCCTTGGGAAGCGTACCTCGATATTGAAGAATATGGAAAACTACAACTGACGAATATTGAGTTTACCACAACGACGCTTTGCAATATGCGCTGTGAGCATTGTGCTGTTGGCTATACGTTGACAATGAAAGATCCCGAGGCGCTGCCGCTTGATATGTTGCTCCGCCGGCTCGAGGAAATTCCGCATTTGCGGTCATTAAGCATCACCGGCGGCGAGCCGATGCTGTCATTAAAATCCGTCGAACAATACGTCGTTCCCCTTCTCCGCTACGCGCACGAGCGCGGGGTGCGGACGCAGCTTAATTCGAACTTGACGTTGGATTTGTCTCGCTATGAACCAGTCATTCCGTATTTGGATGTGCTCCATATCTCGCACAACTGGGGGACGATCGACGACTTTGTCGAAGGTGGTTTTGCCATGATGGAGCGGAAGCCGACGCGCGCCCAACGCGAGAAATACTTCCAGCGCATGCTTGACAATGCAAAAGCGCTGGCAAATGCCGGCGTGATGGTATCGGCGGAAACGATGTTAAACAAACGAACCGTCCGCCACTTGGAAACGATCCACCGCCAAGTTGTCGAGGCAATGGGCTGCCGGCGCCATGAAATCCATCCGATGTATCCGAGCGATTTTGCCAGCGCTTTGGAGACGTTGAGCTTGGACGAATTGCGCGAAGCGATTCACCATTTGCTTGACATTCGCGACGAAAACGTCTGGATGCTGTTTGGCACGCTGCCGTTTTACCCGTGCAGCGACAACGAAGAAGATGTGCGCCTATTGAAGCGGCTGTATGAAAGCAAAAACGTCACCGTGCGCAACGATCCAGACGGACGTTCACGGCTCAATGTCAATATTTTCACCGGCGATGTCATCGTCACCGATTTCGGTGATGAACCGCCGCTTGGCAACATCATTCACGATTCGCTGCCAGACGTGTATGACAAATGGCGGCGCTCAAAGCTTGCTAGGGAGCTTCTTTGCCACTGCCCGTCGGCACGCTGCCTCGGACCGAACGTCCTTGTGAAGCAGACGTATTACCGCGGCGTCGATTTTACGAAGCGGTCCGCGCGCATTGGCCGATAAAAAACGTCAAGGAGCTTTTCCTTGACGTTTTATCTTGGCTGTTCACTCACCACATATGACATGTACAGGCGATCCTGCACCGGAATCCACGCCCCAACCCCTCTTGTCGTCACGTTTTTGACGACAATTTTCTTTTTGTTTCCTTTGAGCACGACGTACACTTCCCCGTATGTTACTTTCCCTTTTTCATTCACCGCCGGAGCGTACGCGTACAAATAACCTATTTTTTTCGCCGGTACGTTGTACGGTTGGTCTTTTTTCGTGCCAAGGCCGACAACCGTGCTGAAAGAGAGCGGCAAGTTCGTCTTTTCCATCGCTTTGTTTAACATCATCCGCTTAACCGCGTCTTCATTCGGCACTTTCACCGTCAACCCGCCGCGGACGTATTTTTGCATTTCTTGTTTATAGTACAACTTTTGCGCCGTATCGCCGCCGCGGTTATCAAGGAAATTCGTGTTGACCTTTTGATATTCCCAGTTCGTCGACGTTTCGATCGACTGGTAATTGAGCGGCCATTGGCCTAAATAAATCGTCGCTCGATAGCCAACGGCCCATGGCGTGTCGGTCGCCGAAGATTCATTAAAGAGATGGATCAATTCGGGATTCTCAATTTTCACATTCGCCGATCTTAACAGCTGTTTTGTAAACGAGCTCGGTTCCAAATGCGGCAAATCTTGCGTCGGGTTCGGATACGTATTTTCTTTCGATATATCAATCACCGCACCGGGCGCCGGTTTGCCGGCAGCCGCCAGCGCCGAAAACGCCGCCGCATAAAGAAGAAGCACGCTCACGAACAGCGAAACAGCCCACTTTTTCATCGTCTTCACTCCTTTCTTCCCACGTTATTCACTGTTAGTTTCTTTCAAAATGCGCCGTTTATCCGCGGCGGTGAAAATTTTCCCCGTTTGGCGCCCCACTTCCCGCACCCGCCAAAAAAACACCCGGACGGCGAATACCCGGATGCAGTCACTTACAGCAAGTAAAAACCGATGCCCATGATCGTATAGGCAGCGAGCAATGTTGCTCCTTCAAACCAGTTCGTATCACCATCATTTGACAGCACGATCATCAAAAGGACGGAAGCAGCCATCGCCACCAGCTCAGGAAGTGAAAAGACAAGCGGCATTTTTTCCGGAAACAAAAGCGAAACGAGCACAAGCACCGGCGCAACGAACATGGCGATTTGCAATGTCGAGCCGACGGCAATTTCCACCGCGACATTCATTTTGTTTTTGTACGCCATAATCACCGCGGAAGCGTGCTCCGCCGCATTGCCGACGATGGCCACGATGATGATCCCGATAAACAGCTCGCTCCAGCCGAATGACTCGGCGACCGTTTCAAACGTATGAACGAGCCGTTCCGATAAATAGGCGACCGCAACCGTCGCCAGCGCCAAAATGGCGGTCGCTTTCCCTTTGCCCCATTCGGGCTCTTCATGTTCTTCCACTTCTTCTGATTTATGCTGATATACGCCGCGATGGGTGACAAGCCGGAAATAAAGGGCAGCGGCGTAAAGCAAGATCATGATGATCGAAATGCCAACGCTCAACGCGACTTGTTCGCTGTGATTCATATGCATGGTAAACACTTCCGGAATGACAAAAGCGATGAAGATAGCAAAAGTCAGCAGCCCGGCATTATGACGAGCATCATAAATGTTGAATTCTTGCCGCTTATATTTTAGTCCGCCGACAAAAAACGATAGCCCAGCCACCAAAAGCAAGTTCCCGAGCACCGAACCGGTTAAGGAAGCGAGCACGACGTCAACGAGTCCAGCCTGCAAGGCAAAAATGGAAATGATCAGCTCGACCGCGTTGCCAAACGTCGCGTTCAACAGCCCGCCAATGCGCGGTCCGGCGACGATCGCCAAGCTTTCCGTCGCTCGCCCCATATAGCTGGCGAGCGCAATGATCGTCAAACAGTACAGCACAAACATCAAGACAGTCGGCCAATGAAGAAACCCGCCGATGACCGACACCGGCACGCCGATCCATGTCATCCAAGCAAACACCTTGTTCATTTCTCTTCCACCTTTCCTCTTGATTGTTTTCGTTGCATTGACCGCCGTTTCTATGTACGATGGATAAGGGCATTCATTCGCCCTAGGAAACATCCGGCCTCGCTTGTTTGATTGGCCTGCGATTTCAACTGAAATGGGGATGCACGATGCGTTTTGCCATCTTAACCGGGATTGTCGCCGTCTCTGGTCTATCGCAAGGGATGTTGCTGCCGCTTTTGGCGATGCTTCTTGATGAAAACGGCGTCTCTTCGTCCGTTAACGGGGCGCACGCCGCCGCCCTGTATATCGGTGTCTTGACCATTTCGCCATTTTTGGAACGGCCGCTGAGACGCTATGGCTATCGGCTCCTCATTCTCCTTGGTGGTTTCATTGTAATATGTTCGCTTATTCTTTTTCCACTTTTTCCTTCTCTTTTCTTTTGGCTTGTTCTTCGCTTTGCCATCGGCATCGGCGATCATATGCTTCATTTTGCGACACAAACGTGGATTACGGACTTTTCGCTGCCGACTGAACGCGGACGGCGATTGTCGCTGTATGGGTGGGCGTTCGGCCTCGGCTTCACCATCGGCCCGCTGTTGGCTTCACTCGCTTCGGTCGAGAAGGCGCTTCCGTTTTATTTAGCTGCTCTCCTTAGTTTCGCCGGTTGGATCGGCGTCTTTTGGCTGCCGAACGAAAAACCAAAGCCGCTTGAACGTTCTTCGTCGGCGGCCGGTCGGTTTATTGGCGCTTGGAAACAGGCATGGCCAGCGCTTTTGTTGCCGTTTGCCTACGGTTTTTTAGAAGCGGCTGTCCATTCCATCTTCCCGCTGTACGCCTTGCGTGAGCGGATGAGCGCTGAGCAGATCGCCTTCATCTTGCCATGCTTCTCGCTTGGGGGCATCATCTTTCAGCTTCCGCTCGGAGCGCTCAGCGACCGGTTCGGGCGGCGCGAGATCATCACCGGTGCACTCTTGGCCGGCGCCGGTTGTTTTTTGATTGCCCTCACTGTCGGTGCGTCCACGGTTGGGTTGGCTGCTTGTTTGTTCACCGCTGGCATGTTTACCGGCTCGCTCTTCTCGCTCGGCATCGCCTATATGACCGACCTGTTGCCGAAAGAGCTGCTTCCCGCCGGCAATTTGTTGTGCGGGATGCTATACAGTCTCGGCAGCATGACGGGCCCGCCGCTTGCCGGCAGCGTGGTTGATCTCTCTGCTCGCGCCTTTTTCCTTGCGGTCAGCGCTGTCCTCCTCGTTCCGGCCATTTGCCTCGTCAGCCGCCGGGAACAGGAAACAGCGGCTTGACCGTTTTTTGTTTTTTATTTTTTATTTTTTTCAAAAAAATCGTTGACCATTTTGTTCCCTCTGTTATATAATAAAACCAAGATATCAAGTTTCTGTTTTAAAACAGTATAAAGGAGTGGCGATCATGAGCAGAACGGAACGGAAAAATATGATCGAGTTTATCGAAAAAGTGCGGGGATTGTCGCGCGAGGAACTCGCCTATATGACCGATGCAGAAATTGAATACATTTATGAGCGCTATTACCACCATCACGAAGAAATCGTTGAATAAAGCGGCGGCGGCTCGATGCGCCTGTGTTTGCATGAAAGGAAAGGTGCCCTCCAAAAAGGGAAGGGCACCTTTTTTTGATTTCCATCTATACACATAAAACGACCGCCGGGGCACAATATTACAATATGTTGTGCTATGTTGAACGAAGAACCACCTTTTGAGGCAGCTTCTTTCAATGATAGCCGTTTTGGCCGTTGGCACTGCCACTCGTCTTATGCTTTGGTCTGTTTTTTCCTTTTTGCTTCGTGCCCCCGTCTTTTTTCGTATGTTTCGTCATCTTGATCCCCCCTATGCCAAGATCCCCTGCATTGTTACGATATCCCGCCTCGGCACCGTTTATGCACGCTAACGCTGCCGTCTTTTCCCTTCGCGCTCACAGTCAAACATGGCGTTGAGTTCCCCGCCCAAGACAAGAATCATGCCGGACAAATAAAACCAAACCATCAACACGATCATCCCGCCAAGGCTGCCATACATCGCCGTGTAATCGGCAAAGTTGTTGACATAATACGCGAACGCCAGCGACGCCGCAATCCAGCCGGCGGTGGCAAACAGCGCGCCGCGCACGACGTTGACGCAGCGAAGCTGTTTGTTCGGCGCGAAATAATAAAGGGCAGTAAAGACAGCAAACAATAACAGCGAACTCGTCACCCAACGAAACGCGTTCCAAACCTCCAAAAACTGTTGCGACAACCCGAGAGCAGAGAACAAAAACAGCCCGATTATCCGCCCGAAGACCGGAAGCACGAGGGCAACGATGATGACAACGATCATGCCGAGCGTCAACACAATCGACAGCCCGCGTACGATCCAAAACGGCCGGTCTTCTTGCACATCATAAGCGCGGTTGAATGCCCTCATAATGGCACTCATGCCATTAGACGCTGACCAAATAGCTGCGATGATGCTAAACGACAACAATCCCCCATTTTGCTCATTCATGAGACGATAAACGTTCGTCTCGATGAGGTGAAGCGCCTCTTTCGGGGCGTATTGCCGCACGAGCGCAAGCACATCTTCATGCGGAATCGGCAAATACGCCAACAGCGTCATTAAAAACAACAAAAACGGAAAGAGCGACAGAAGAAAGTAATACGCCAATTCCGCCGACAAACGCGGGATTTCATCTTCCGTAAAACGGCGGGCCAACTCACGGATGAACGCCAAATTTACGACCATCGGCTGCCCTCCTTCCCCGTTTTTCCCTAGACGGGTGCGCCGCCCTCAAAGTCATTTTGTTTCCTCCACACCAAGTCGATGGTCGCGGATGATCCTCTCAAGCAAATGCTCGCACCCTGAGCGGACGAGGCGATACACTTCGGCAAAATTCCCGGTATAATACGGATCAGGCACATCGTCTTTTTCCCGGTCGGGAACAAAGTCAAGCAACCGGGCGAGCACCGCTTTCGAACGGGAGCCAGCCAATCGGCGCAAATCGTTCAAGTTGGCTGCGTCCATGGCGATGATGTAATCAAATTCTTCCAAGTCACGATGATTCACTTGCCGGGCGCGGATGCCGGAGTAGTCGATCTTATTTTCAGTCAAAACCCTTCTTGTCCCCACATGCGGCGGCTCACCGACATGCCAGCTGCCTGTTCCCGCCGAATCAACGGCAATCAGACCGTCAAGCCCCCGCTCTTTCACCAAATGACGGAAGACCGCTTCCGCCATCGGCGAGCGACAAATGTTTCCAAGACAAACAAACAGCACTTTAATCATCCAAACAGCCACCCCTCTCTCTATGTCCACGGTGCTTTCCACCGTTAGTTTTCCTTCATTTCTTTTCATCTAGCCCTTTTTGTCCCTAGAAGGACGGGGATGTAACGAAAAAACAACTCCAGCGGGGGAGCGTGTGCGAATGGGCCAACAACTTTTGTGCGCGTTCACGACAACCATTTTGAAGAAAACGAGGTGTTTCACCAACCTTTTAGACTGGCACTATGCATGTGCACCTACATTTTACCACATCATCCGTTTTTCATCAGAAAAGCAAGCCAGGCAATCTCTCCCCATTCTTCCTGCACCTATGGTACAATACATAGTAACTTGCCATGAAAGGAGTAAACGAATGGATTTATCAAAACGGTCGGCGGAAAACGTCGCCTACATGATCGAACAGTTGAAGCAAAAGTTGAAAGTGCTGAACTTGGATGCCATCAAGCCGTCCCATTTTTCCGAGGAATGGTACGATGAGTTGAGAGACATTTACGAGATGGTGATGAAACGCGAGACGTTCAGCCCAAGCGAAATGCAGGCGATTGTCGAAGAGCTCGGAAGCCTGCGCAAAAAATAACGCTCCCATCTGCTGCTAGGCAGGCAATGCAGCTGTTTCGTATAAAAACAATTCCTATCGAAAAACTATGATTGACATTATCGTCAATTGTGCTAAAATTTTAATCAATTAAATGACATGCGTTGCATACGTTGCTCGGGAGTGAGGGAGGAATTGGCTCAATGAACTCCGTCAACCTGCCGCCTATAGCAAAGTGCCAATTCCAGCTAAAGAAGATCTTTAGTAAAATAAGGGGCACCCTTTCTCCCGCTCTTTCTGATTCATGCAAGGAAGGATTTTCGCCGCCGAATTGCCGTTTGGCCGCTATATATCCGACTAATTACGTGGATTTTCTTTGATTTTGTGAGGAGGAGAAACCGATGCTCACGTATGATCAGTGGGAAAAGGCGGAAAAACCGTCTTTTCCGTCCGATAATGAAACAAAAGGGGCGCTTGACGTCCTTGCTTGGGCGTATCGCGAATACGGCGATGAGATCGTATACGCGTGCAGCTTCGGCATCGAGGGGATTGTGCTGATTGATCTCATCTCCCAAGTCAAACCGGACGCCGAAATCGTCTTTTTGGATACCGGCCTGCATTTTCCAGAGACGTACGATACGATCGCGAAAGTGAAAGAAAAATATCCGTCGCTTCGCATCGTGATGAAGCAGCCGCGCTTGACGTTGGAAGAACAGAAGGCGCAGTTTGGCGACGAGTTATGGAAACGCGACCCGAACAAATGCTGTGAGCTGCGCAAAGTCATTCCGCTGCGCGAGGTGCTGACCGGGGTGACGGCGTGGATTTCCGGCTTGCGCCGCGAGCAATCGCCGACGCGGCGGCATGTCGAGTACATTAACAAAGACGACAAGTTCCGTTCTATTAAAGTCTGTCCGCTCATTCACTGGACGTGGAAAGACGTATGGAATTACGTGTACAAACGCCATCTCCCGTACAATGTGCTCCACGACCGCGGCTACCCGAGCATCGGTTGCGCCCCGTGCACCACTCCGGCTACAGATCCGAACGACTTGCGCTCCGGGCGCTGGGCCGGCCAAGGAAAGACGGAATGCGGTCTCCATCTCGCTTAAGGAGAGAAAAACGATATGCTCCTTGCCATTGCTTTGATCGCATCCTTTTTCTTCGCCATGAACATCGAGGCGAGCGGCGCGGCGGCCTCGATAGGCGTCGCTGATGAATCGGACGCCATTCCGAATCGTCAAGCTGCTGTTTGACAGCGACGTCTATACGGTCATCGCCATCTTGAGCGTCTGCTTGGCGTCATTAGCCTGAAAAAAGAACGCTTGCCTCATGAACATGGCAGCGGCATTTCACAACATCTATCAATCTAGGAGGTTATGAACATGAGCGTAAGCATCCCGCATGGCGGCACATTGATCAATCGTTGGAATCCGGACTATCCGCTTGATGAGGCGACCAAAACGATCGAGCTCTCCAAAGCCGAACTGAGCGACTTGGAGCTGATCGGAACGGGCGCCTACAGCCCTCTCACTGGTTTTTTAACGAAAACGGATTACGACGCGGTTGTTGAAACAATGCGTCTGTCTGACGGCACCGTCTGGAGCATTCCGATCACGCTCGCGGTAACAGAAGAAAAAGCGAAAGAGCTCGCCGTCGGCGATAAGGCGAAACTCGTTTATCGTGGCGACGTCTACGGCGTCATTGAGATCGCTGACATTTACCGCCCAGACAAAACGAAAGAAGCGAAGCTCGTTTATAAAACGGATGAACTTGCTCACCCAGGCGTGCGCAAACTGTTTGAAAAACCGGATGTGTATGTCGGCGGGGAGATTACGCTTGTCAAACGGACCGACAAAGGCCAATTCGCCTCGTTTTATTTTGATCCAGCAGAAACGCGGAAAAAGTTTGCTGAGTTTGGCTGGAACACCGTTGTCGGCTTCCAAACGCGCAATCCGGTTCACCGCGCCCATGAATACATTCAAAAATGCGCGCTCGAGATCGTTGATGGCTTGTTTTTAAACCCACTCGTCGGCGAAACGAAAGCGGACGATATTCCGGCTGACATCCGGATGGAAAGCTATCAAGTGCTGCTGGAAAACTATTACCCGAAAGACCGCGTTTTCCTCGGCGTCTTCCAAGCTGCGATGCGCTATGCCGGTCCGCGTGAAGCCATTTTCCACGCGATGGTGCGCAAAAATTTCGGCTGCACGCACTTCATCGTCGGCCGCGACCACGCTGGTGTCGGCAATTATTACGGTACGTATGATGCGCAAAAAATCTTCTTGAACTTTACGGCTGAAGAGCTTGGCATTACGCCGCTCTTTTTCGAACATAGCTTTTACTGCACGAAATGCGAAGGGATGGCATCGACAAAAACGTGTCCGCATGACGCGAAATACCATGTCGTCCTTTCCGGCACGAAAGTTCGTGAAATGCTGCGCAACGGCCAAGTGCCGCCGAGCACGTTCAGCCGCCCGGAAGTGGCAGCCGTCTTGATCAAAGGGCTGCAAGAACGCGAAACGGTCGCCCCGTCAGCGCGCTAAAGGAGGATCGCGATGAGCACGAACATCGTTTGGCATCACACATCGGTCACAAAAGAAGATCGTCGCAAGCGCAACGGCCATCATAGCGCCATCCTTTGGTTCACCGGGCTGTCCGGCTCCGGCAAATCGACGGTGGCCAACGCTGTCTCCAGACGACTGTTTGAGCTCGGCATTCAGAATTATGTCTTAGACGGCGACAACATCCGGCACGGGCTCAATAAAGATCTCGGCTTTTCCGCCGCCGACCGGACGGAAAACATCCGCCGCATCGGCGAAGTGGCAAAGCTGTTTGTCGACAGCGGCCAGTTTGTGCTGACGGCGTTCATCTCGCCGTTTGCCGAAGACCGGGCGCTCGTCCGCCGCTTAGTCGAAGAAGACGAGTTTATCGAAATTTACGTCAACTGCCCGCTTGAAGAATGCGAAAAGCGCGATCCGAAAGGGCTGTATCAAAAAGCTCGCCGCGGGGAAATCCGTGAATTTACGGGCATCGACTCGCCGTACGAAGCGCCGGAAGCACCGGAGCTGACGATCGAAACACACCGTTATTCGGTTGACGAATGTGCCGAGCAAGTGCTCGCCTACCTGCGCGGGCGCGGCTTCATCCCGGCAACCGAGACAAACTGATCGTCCTGTGCTGCTCGACTTGAAAAAGAGCAGAAGATGATTTGACAATGTCGTTTTCATACCAAGGCAGGCCATTTACAATAAAAGCAACCGAGCGTCCATGCCGCTGTCGGGCGGTTGGTTGGCTGAACCATGCAAGAAAGGGCTGAAACAATGATGGGCAAAGTATACCTTGTCGGCGCCGGCCCCGGCGACCCGGAACTCATTACCGTCAAAGGATTAAAATGCATCCAGCAGGCGGATGTCATTTTGTACGACCGTCTCATCAATGAAGAGTTGCTTTCATATGCCAAGCCGGACGCCGAACTCATCTTTTGCGGCAAGCTGCCCGGCTACCATGCGATGCAGCAAGAGACGATCAACCATGCGCTCGTCTGGCATGCCAAAAAAGGAAAAACGGTCGTCCGCTTAAAGGGCGGCGATCCGTTCGTGTTCGGGCGCGGCGGCGAAGAGGCCGAGGCGCTGGCCAAACATGGGATCGAATTTGAGATCGTTCCCGGCATCACCTCCGCCATCGCGGCGGCGGCTTATGCCGGCATCCCTGTCACCCATCGCGAGTTCAGCTCAAGCGTCGCCTTTGTCACCGGGCATCGGCGCGACGGAAGCCGTGACGAGATCAAATGGGAAAGCCTCGCCAAAGGCATTGATACGATCGCCATTTACATGGGGATTCATAACTTGCCGTACATTTGCGGCCAACTGATGAAATACGGCAAAGCGCCGGAGACGCCGGCGGCGGTCATCGAGTGGGGAACGACAACAGCTCAGCGCACCGTCACCGGCACGCTCGCAACAATCGCTGCCGCCGCTGCTAAAGAAAACATTCAAAATCCAAGCATGGTCATCATCGGGGACGTCGTCCGGCTGCGCGCCAACATTCAATGGTTTGAGCAGTTGCTCGCGTCATCCGCGGCCGCCGGCGCAACATCGTGAGGCGATGGTGATGGAAGCCATTTTATACGTCAGCCACGGCAGCCGCATCGACGCCGCGCTCCATGAAGCAGCTCGCTTCGTCGAACAGTGCCGAGGGGCCATCGATATTCCGATTCAAGAGCTATGTTTTGTCGAACTCGCGGAACCAGACATTGCGACCGGTGTTGACCGCTGCGTCGCCCAAGGGGCGACACGCGTCATCGTCGTTCCGCTTCTCCTTCTTTCTGCAGGGCATGCCAAACACGATATTCCAGCAGCATTGGACATCGCGAGACGGCGCCACCCTTCCGTCGACATCCTCTGCGGCGCTCCATTCGGCGTCCATGAAGCGATGATCGACATCGTTATCGATCGCATCCGCGAACAATCCGCGCCGCTTGACGGCAAATCAATGATTCTTCTTGTCGGCCGCGGCAGCAGCGATCCAGACACGAAGCGCGACATTTCCGCCATTGCTGCACGTTTAAAAGAAAAAACGAACGTGCCGCACGTGGACGTTTGCTTTCTCACCGCCATCCACCCGAAGCTCGACGAAGGGCTTGAGCGGGCGAGCGCATCAGCGTATCGGCGCGTGTTCGTCGTCCCATACTTATTGTTTACTGGCGTCTTAATGAAAACGATCGAACGGAAGTTGCAGGGGCTCTCTGTTTCCGACAAGCAGTGGCATTTATGCTCTTACCTAGGCTGTCATCCGCGGCTCGTGACGCTCATTCAACAACAAGTATCATTGCTGTCATCCGTAAAAAAAGGAGCTTGATTGTTCAAGCTCCTTTTTTCGTGTACTTTCCGCTTTGTCTATTATATGATGAAAGCAGAATGACCGTAACAAAGGGGGCTTCGCCATATGAAACGGGTTCATGTCATCGTTGAAGGACGCGTGCAAGGCGTCGGGTTTCGCTATTTCGTCCAGCACGAAGCGCTGAAGCGACGGCTGACCGGCTGGGTGAAAAACAATGACGACGGGACGGTGGAAATGGAAGTCCAAGGGAATGAAAGCGCTCTCCAACTTTTTCTGGACACAATCGAAGCCGGAACGATGTTTGCCAAAGTCGCCCGCATGCATATCGAGCCGTGCAATGTCCGCCCTGATGAAAAACAATTTCGCATTATATACGGAAGCGGCTTGTGACAACTAGGCTCATCCCTCGGGCAGCGGCCTTTCCAGCTTTTTCGCCCATCGGGAAACAAAAGCGCCGGCCGCCCGCAAAAGCCCGAGGAACAGCAGCCTTCCCTTTTTCTAACTGTCAGGCCACAGCGGCGCTGCCTTTTGCCGCTCCATTCCTTCGCTTCCGACACGGCCTCATGACGCCGGCCGCAAATGCGGCGCCGTATAGTGAAAACATGTCTCCAAAATGGCCATGTTTGCCTGCTCATTTTTTCGCCGCGCTTCGCGACAAAACGGATCGAACACGTCGACAGCAGATGGCGGGTACTCGCCGCATATGTCCACGCCGAGCACTTTTTTATGGAATAAGAGCAACCGCAGGCAAGCAAGCAGCCGGAAAAGCGGCATTGTTCCTTGATCCCAGTTTGTCACCGCGTCTTCGCGGCGAAGCGCGTCTTTATCGATGCTGATATAGATGCTTCCGGTCGGGATGGCCTCGATGAGCGCTTTTGGCCATTCATCATGATCATCAAATGGAAGAACAGTCATGTTCGGAGATAAACGGAGTTGATGCGAAGAAGCAGTTGGGCCAACGATAACGACTTTTTGCAACCGCGGATGCTTAAGTGCATAGGAGACCCATGAGCCGCACGAAATGACATCATCCCCTCCTTCAGCATCCGTATGGCGGTCAAAAAGCACAAGCGTAAACGGTTCGTTGATTTCTTTAAGCAATAAATACGTGACATAATGATAGTTGCCGCTGCCGATCAGCACCGCCCCGCGCTTTCGCCGCCGCTCAAGCCGCCGCTCAATTTCAGCAAGCGCCGCTTCGCTGCAATACAAATTCGTCTCCGGCACGTCGGCAAGATCGACCCATTCGTGCGGAAACTGAAACAGCCGCTTTTGCGGTCGGTACACGCCGTCAAAATTCAGTATCGTGACACCATTGCCTTGAACCCCCATCGATCATCACCCTTCTTTCGTTGAATCAGCATTCAACGCTTTGTAGGTGCGGATGAGTCCAAGATGTGTCTCTTTTTTTATTATACAATAGGAGTCGAAATATTTCCGCTCACACGCCTCGGTCATGTACAATAATAGAAAAACAAACAGCAAGGAGGGAGCCGCTTGCAACCGATCGACACGGCCGCTGTACAAGAGGCGCTGAATCGTTTTGCCAATCGCGACGTATATATTCATTTGGAAACGACGAACGGAGCATACGCCTCCCATCATAACGAAGGTTTTTATTCCGTCGGCGCCTACATCCGCAATGCCTGCATCCGCTTCACCCGCGGCAAGATCACCGGCCCCGGGCCATATCGCGTCGGACTGAAGCTTGATCTTGGCTGGGTGTACGCCGAAGGGCTGACCCATTGGGAATGGACAGAAAAAGGACAGTTGCTGCTAGCAGGCCATGATGATCAAGGGAAATTGGCCGTGGCTCTCGAACTGAGCAACGAACCGTTTGTGTAAGGAGGGAGTTCCGTTGAACGAACGACATGTGCTCGTTGTTTTTCCCCACCCGGACGATGAAGCGTTCGGTGTGTCGGGAACGATTGCCGAGCATGCGCAAAACGGCACGCCGGTGACGTACGCTTGCTTGACGCTCGGAGAAATGGGGCGCAATATGGGCGTGCCTCCGTTTGCCAACCGCGAAACGCTTCCACACATCCGCAAGCAAGAACTGGAGGAAGCATGCCGCATTCTTGGCATTCATGATTTGCGCCTGCTCGGCTATCGCGACAAGACGGTCGAGTTTGAGGATGAAGAAGAGCTGGCTGACCAGATCGCCGCCATCGTGGCAGAAACGAATCCATCGCTTGTCATTACGTTTTACCCCGGCTACAGCGTCCACCCCGACCATGATGCGTGTGGAGCCGCTGTCATCCGCGCCTTAAAGCGCTGGCCGAAAGAAGAACGGCCAACCGTCCATTGCGTTGCGTTTGCGAAAAACTGCGAACAAGACCTTGGCCAGCCGGATGTCGTGCGCGATGTCAGCTCGGTGATCGATACGAAGCTGGCCGCCATTCGCGCCCACCGTTCGCAAACCGAAGGACTGATGCAAGCGGCATCCAAACGCGGCGATGCACTTGCTTGGCTCAAAACAGAACGGTTTTGGACGTATCGGTGGGATGACTAAACGTATACAGGCGCCGGCCGCACCTCCAAGCTGGCTGAACCGGCACGGCCGGCCCGCCGCCGAAAAAAGGAAGCCCGCCTTTCACGTGAGGCTTGGGCGCCTTTTTCGTTGGCATAGGCAGTGAAGAAAACACCAGCCCGCCCAACCGGATCCGGAACAGGCATTGTTTCCGCTGGAATGTTTCAGATGGGTTGCAATCCGAAAGCGGCCTCGGCGGCCAGATCCCCTTTCAGCACGGTGACGGCTTTTCCTTCGAGCTGAACCCTCTCGCCTGCCACCATCACCCGCACAATGCCGCCGCGGGCTGAAGCTTGGTAGCCGACTAACGTCGTTTTCCCAAGCTTGTCCGCCCAATACGGCCCGAGGCAACAGTGGGCGGAGCCGGTAACCGGGTCTTCCGGCACACCGAGAGCTGGAAAAAAGGACCGCGATACAAAATCCACTTCTTCTGCCGCTGAACGGCTTGTCACAATGATGCCGCGCGCATCTACTTCTTGAAGCAGGCGGAAATCCGGGGTCAGTCTGCGCACCTCCTGTTCTGAGCCGATTTCCACCAAATAATCGAACCGGTTGCGCCCGATAAACAGCGGTTCAGCTGGCAAGGCACCAACAAGCGCAGCAGGAGGCGACTCAACCCGCACTGGCGTTTCGTTCGGAAAATCGAGCCGAATCCAACCATCGTTGTTTATAGCCGTCAATACTCCGCTGTTCGTGAAAAAGGCAATCGCTTCATCTCGGCGGTGTTCCCCGCGCTCCCACAGCACATGGGCACTCGCCAAAGTTGCATGGCCGCACAAATCAACCTCTGCTTTAGGGGTAAACCAGCGCAGACGATAGCCGCCCTCATGTGGAACTAAAAAGGCCGTCTCAGACAAATTCATTTCTGCGGCAACACGCTGCATCCACTCATCCCCAACCGGCTGCGGCAACAAGCAGACGGCCGCCGGGTTGCCGGCAAACGGCCGGTCGGTGAACGCATCGACAATATACATCGGAATGTTCATTGCTCTTTCCCTCTTTCTCCGTTTCGTTCTTTTTCGTTCGCCAATAGCTGGGCCAACTCTTCATCCCATCGGCCGCGCTGCCGGAAGGAATCAGCAGCGAGCGCCTGAAACAGCCGCTTCCGTCCCTCAGCGTCCTCCACTTCGCGCAATACGATGCCGCGGGCCCGCTGCAAAAACTCAAGATACAGCCTGTACTCTTCGCCATACTTCTCCTCAAGCTCGCGGCGAATGCGGCGGGCAACCGCCGGACTTGCCCCTCCGGTCGACACGGCAATTGTGAGCGGACCGCGGCGGACAACAGCGGGAACGTGAAAATCACACCGCTCCGGATCATCCACGACATTTACGAGTTGACCGGGGGCTGCTGCTTGCGTCACCGCTTCATTCACCTTGCGATCATTCGTCGCGGCAATCACCAAAAAGGCCTCCGCCAAATCGTCTGGGTCAAACCGCTTTTTCTTCCAAACGATCATCCCCCCCGCGGCCAACGCTTGAAGCTCCGGCTCCGCTTCAGGCGCAATCATCACGATTTCCGCCCCTGCCTCTAACAATCCATGAATTTTCCTTGCCGCCACCTTCCCGCCGCCGACAACGACCGCCCGACGGCCGCGCAAATGAAGAATGACCGGGTATCCCATTGCCTCTTCCTCCCCGCCACGAAATCACTTTATGCTAAAATGCACGAATTCCCTCCGCCAACTTTTTGCGATGGGAACATTTGAACACCGCCGTCCCTTTCCTGTTCGTCCAAGCGGCGAAGGAATCGTGGATCAAACACCTGGCCATCCGCTCGGCGCGACGGAGGCGATGTTGAGATAAAAAAGAAGCCGTGCGTCACACGGCCTTTTTTTCATTATATCATCATATCATCCTTCTTTGACTTCCTGAAGCCATTTTGCCAACCGCTCGTTCTCCTTTTTCATATGATCGAGCCATTGCGGCAACAGTTTGGCCATCGCTTCCTTGTCGTTATTCTCCATCGCCTGTCTTGTTTGTTCATGAAGCATATGGAGCCGCTGTTTTTCTTCTTTCGTCATCCAGCGTTTCTTTTTATGTAACTGTTTCAGCTCTTGCTTGAACTGTTCTTTCGTGATTTTTTTGTCAGCAAGCTGGTCGATGAGTCGATCAAGCGCCGCTTCTCGTTCTTTTTTCATTTGCTTGCAATGTGCCTTGATCGCTCGTTTCACCTTTTCGTCATCCAACTGTTGGCGCAGCGTTTTCCGTTCCTCCAGCACTTTTTTCCATTCACCGATCTGCTCTGGCGTGTACGTTTGCACCATTTCCATCCACTTTTGCTCATCAAGCACCCTGTGCTTCCACATATGGCCGGCCGGCATATGGACATCAACGGCTTCGCCGCTCTGGCCAGCAGCAGCAACCGTCGACGGCATCGTCAGCACAAGGGCGGTGAAAAAAGCTAACCATACGTTTTTCACGATTTCATCACTCCTTTTTTTGTCTAGAGATGTTCTTGGCTATTTCTTCCACCAAGAGAATGCCCCCGTTCCCTCCTTTCTTTCATTCATCGTCCTCCCTTATTTTCCCCATTTTTTGGCCATTTTTGCATAAAAAATGGGAAGATTGGCTTTTCAGCGAATCTCCCCTTCTTGGCATTCAGCGAAATTTTTCCTCAATGCGCCGCCCGTAGTCGCGCAGCGCCTTCGAATTCGTCTGCCCCCGCTTTTTCATCAATTCGGCCAAACGAAGCTGTTTTTCCGTCCTCTTTTTCTCCAGCTCCCGTTTTTCCTCATCATCCTCGCAGCAACGAAGCAAGTCCTCGAGCGTCAAAAGCTCTTTGCGCAGCTCCGCTTCTTCCCTCACATAGCCGGCGTTTTTCAGCAACAAATACCCGAGCCGCAGCTCCTCTGGAATGCGGGAAAGGTCTTCAATCTCAAGAGGTTTGCCGAAGCCGGGCAAGTTGTCGAACTCGCCGTTTTTCATCGCTTCGCGAATTTTCTCCTCGGCGATGCGCCAAAATCCGCCCATGTTACGTCAGCTCCTGCGCCTGCCGCCTCACGCGCTGCCCGTTTAAGAACCGGACGAGCTCGTCATACGGAAGCGGCGGGGAAAAATAATAGCCTTGCGCCTCGTCGCACCGTTTTCCTTGCAAATAAGCCGCTTCGGTCTCCGTTTCGACCCCTTCAGCCAGCACCTTTACACCTATATTATGCCCGAGTCGGATGATCGCCGGCAAGATGACATCTTTTTTTCCTTGAATATGCTGAACGAACGAACGGTCGATCTTCAGCCGATCGATCGGCAAATCCATCAAGTAGCTGAGCGAACTGTAACCAGTGCCGAAATCATCCATGCTGATCGTCACACCAAGCCCCTTCAGTTTCGAGAGAATATCAAGCGCACGTTCTGTATCCATGGTCATCCGCTCCGTAATTTCCAGATCTAAATGGTGCGGCGGCAGCCCGGCGTCGGCGAGCAGGCGGGCGAGTTTATCCACAAATCGGCGGCTTTCAAATTCATATGGCGATAAGTTGATGGAAACGGACAAGTCAGGAAAACGATCAAGCAGTTGCTTCGTCTGCTCACAAGCCGTGCGGATGACCCATTCATTGATCGGGATGATCATGCCGGTCTGTTCGGCAACCGGGATAAACAATGACGGCGAAACCATCCCTTTTTCCGGATGGCGCCAGCGAATCAACGCCTCCATGCCGATCACTTGCCGGTCGTGAAGCCGAATTTGCGGCTGATAGTACAATTCAAATTCCTCATTTTCAAGCGCACGCCGCAAGTCGCGTTCCATCGCCATCTTTTCATTGAGACGAATCGCCATCGGCTCCGTGAAAAAGAGAAAATCGCTCGCCGCTTTTTTTCGCGCCTCGTAGCGGGCAATATCCGCCTTGCGAATCAACGTTTTTGCATCCTCCCCATCTTTTGGGTAGACGCTGATGCCGATGTTCACGGTCACATACAATTCCATCCCATTGACGACAATCGGTTCGTCCGCCGCCTCAATGAGCTGTTTCGCCATTTCTTCAGCCTTTTGATGTGTGCTGTTTGGCACCAATGCGATGAACTCATTCCCGCTCCAGCGCCCGACGATCATTCCTTGCTTTTCTTTCCATTCTTGCGCCAAATGGAGGAGCACTTCGTCCCCGACTGCGTAGCCATAAAAATCGTTGATCGTTTTCATCCCACTCACTTCTAAGAATATGACTGCCGCTTCATGGCGATGCTGTTTCGCCTCAACAAGGCAGCGCTCCACCGCTTTATACATCGCCTCCTTGTTCGGCAGCCCAGTCAGTTCATCATGATTGGCGATATAACGCATCCGCTCTTCGTTTTGTTTTTGTTCCGTCAAATCGCGGACGGCGGCCACCGTCACTTTTTCCCCCTCATAATCGTAGCGGCGCCGGACGATTTCCGCTGGAAATGCGGTGCCGTCTTTTCGGCGCAGCTCGATTTCAAAGCGCTCCGGTTCCTCATGCGGACGATTCAGTTTCATGGATCCATCAACGACTAACTCCCCGATCGGCAAATGAATCAGCTCGCTTTCTGAATAGCCAAGCAAACGGCACGCCGCTTCATTGACCTCAACGACTTTCCCATGCGCATAGACGATCAGCCCTTCCATCGTCATTTCCGCCAGCCGCCGCAGCCGATGCTCGTTGGATGCAAGCGTTTTTTGATAGACAGCCAACGCCTTCCGTTCCATTTGTTGATGCAAAGCGAGCAAATAGGCAACCGCCGTCGCCAAAAACATGGCCATCATCGTCCACATCGCCTGTTTCCGCCCTTGCTGCAAATGTTTCTCATACGTTTTGGCATCAAAATCGATGCCAATAACCGCATCCACTGTCCCGTCCGGTTGACGAATCGGCATAAACGCGCTGATGCTTCTTCCCCATTCATCTGTTGTCGGATGCTGTTCCATCGCAAACCGGCCGTGGAACGCCTCTTCGATCTCTGGAAAATGGCGGCGGTAAACCGTCCCAGGTGGAACAGCTTGTTCCTTTTCACCGTCAATGCGGCCGTTCCGATTGTAGTCCGTCGCTGGCGCTGCAACGAAATATAGCTCACCGCGTTCATTCTTTTTTAACGTATACACACTCAACACGCGGCCATAATGTTGCCAACGCTCCAGCACCGCCATCACCATGTGATACGCAGGCAAATGTTCCGCCCTTTCATCGAGCCGTTCGTGCCCCATGGCGGCCAAATCGCCGGCAATCATGCCGGCGATTTGCTTTGCGGCTTCCTCATATTCACGATGTTCTTGTTTTTCAGCATAATGGATATAGATCATTCCTGCCCCTAAAAAAAGCAGGGAAACGGTGGCAAACACAACAGTCAGTCTCGGCGCCGCCAGCCATGGCGCATCCCCCCAATGCCGTTTTGCCATCCAATGGCCGTATACATAGACACCGCCGACCGTCAAAAAAAGGCCAAAGATATACAAGATATATTCAAGTTGGTTCGACATCATCCATCACCGTCATCGATTCTTCGACGCTTTGCTTTCATTATAAGACGGCCATTCTTCGCGCTGCCTCCCTCCACCGTTCCTATTTGTTCGACAGCTTACGACATTCATCTGTCGGCCATAGGACTCGGGTATGAAACACCATTTCCACGCTTACGGCCATAAAGCCAGGTCGGCCGAAACGAAAATATCTATCTATTGGTATAAGCCTTTAGGACGAGGTGCTATATTTGTAACGGCGCTGTAACATTATTTAATCCAACTGTAAAAAACAAGTCTAGTTTCCTCTGCTATACTCTAGTTGAGATACGTCGAATCGGAAAAGATTTTGTCGGGGGTTAGGGGAAATGAAAAAATGGTATTCTCTCCTGTTCGTATCCATGATCGTTCTATTTTCCTCCTTCTTTGTAAGCACTTCCAATTCAGATGCAGCCGCCAACAAAGCACGGCTCATCATCGAAGCGAAAAAGCTGATCGGCACTCCTTACCGATATGGCGGGACGACGCCAAAAGGATTTGACTGCTCAGGATTTGTCTACTATACCCATAAAAAAGTTGGCGTCACCTTGCCTCGCACCTCTCGAGAAATGTACAAAAAAGGTACATACGTAAATAAGTCCCAATTACAGCCAGGGGATTTAGTGTTTTTCGACACTTCCAAACAGACGAAAGGCGTCTCCCACGTGGCTATTTACATCGGCAACAATCAAGTCATCCATGCCGTTTCCCGTGGCGTGAAAATCGACAGTTTAAACAGCAGCTACTGGAAAACGAAGTATATCGGAGCCAAACGGCTGTAACAGCTCCGTCGGAAAAGCTCTCTGTCATATTAAGTCCGCTTAATAGACAGGGGGTTTTTATTATGCAAAAAAAAGCGGCCCTCCAAAACCGGAGAGCCCAATGCTATATTTCATAGGGGATCGGGGGAATACTTGGAAAACGTTACGCTATTATTCATTTCCTCCCTTTTCGTTTTTTATACATGAGATCAAAAAATTTTTATGCACGGCGAATGATCCTAGCAGACATAAATGACCGATCTCTGCCGAATAGTATAGATGGCGATTGGTTGTTCGTTCCTTCGCTTCGGCCAAAGGAGGTGTTTCCGTTGTTCGCTTCTTCAGAGCTAGGCATCGATTTAGGCACAATGAACGTTCGGCTGTTCAGCCAAACAAAAGGGATTGTGTTTGACGAACCGGCTGCGGTCGCCTACAACCGCCATACAGGCAAGCTGATGGCGATCGGCCAACAAGCAAAGCAGATGATCGGCAAAGCCCCGGCCCACATCGAAGTCACCTACCCGTTGCAAAACGGCGTTATTGCCGATTTTGAGCGCGCCAAAATGCTGTTGCAGCAAGTATTCAAGCAAGTCGGTAACCCGCTCGGCCTCGCCTTCAAAAAGCCGAGCGTCGTGATGAGCGTTCCGTTTCACGCCACCTCGGTCGAACGCCGCTCGTTTTATGAAATCGCCCAACATTGCGGAGCGAAGCACATCCATTTTATTGAAGAGCCGGTCGCTGCCGCCATCGGCGCAGACTTGCCGGTCAGCGAGCCGGTCGCCAACGTCGTCGTTCATCTTGGAGCCGGCAAAACGGAAGCGGCGATCATCTCGTTGGGCGGCGTCGTCGCCTGCCGTTCGCTCCACATCGGCGGCAATCAGCTCGATGAAGATATCATTCAATATGTTCGCCAGCGCTACAATTTGCTAATCGGCGAACAGACAGCCGAGCAGGTCAAACTCGCGATCGGCAGCGCTCCGGGGATCGATGCTGATCAAACGGTGACGATTCACGGCCGCAACCTTGTCACCGGCTTTTTGAAAGCCATTTCCCTCGATCCTCTCGAAGTGCAAACGGCGATGAAAGAATCGCTCCTGCAAATTGCCGAAGCCATTCGCGCCGTCCTTGAAGAATGCCCGGCGGAATTGAGCGGGGATATCATTGACCACGGCGTGGTGCTCACCGGTGAAGGCGCCTTGCTTCACGGCATTGAGCAATGGCTTGGCGCCGAGCTGCACGTACCGGTGCATGTCGCTCCCAATCCGTCTGAAGCCGTTGCGATCGGAACTGGGAAAGCGCTGCGGGCAATGCCGAAACAGCTCAGCGCAGCACTTTAGCCTCTGCTGGGCGCCCGCTGGACATTTGGCACGCCTCGAATCAGCATCGCCGCGCCACCTTAAAAGACTAATGCAACATCCAAACGGTTGTTTTCCCCAAACAAGTCATAATGGAAAAGGTGTCCCGCTGCTTTCGGGACACCTTCTTTTTTGCTTCAAACAACCGACATTCGGCAAAAACGCCAGACTGCCGCGTTATGACGTTTTCCGAATTCGCTCTTCCTCCTTTGCCGCCTGTGCTCCTTCGACCGCTTCGATCAACAAATCGACAATACTCGTCCCCCTTTGTGGCCGTTATGGAATCATCCACGACAATACCGTCGATTGCAAGTAAACGAGAACGCCAATCAAGATGATTAAGAACACGCTATGTTTGATCGTGAAGCGGAACAAGTCGGATTCTTTGCCGGTCAAACCGACGGCCGCACAGGCGACAGCGATCGATTGCGGCGAAATCATTTTCCCGACGACGCCGCCTGATGAGTTGGCCGCCAACGCCAGCACCGGATCCATGCCAATCGATGTCGCCGTCACTTTTTGCAGGTTGCCGAACAACAAGTTCGACGACGTGTCGGAACCGGTGATAAACACGCCGAGCCATCCTAAAATCGGCGAGAAGAACGGGAACAACGGGCCTGTTTTGGCCAACGCCATTCCAAGCGTCGTGCTCATGCCTGACGAGTTGGCGATATAGGCAAAGCCGACAACCGAAGCGATCGTGATGATCGGGAATTTCAATTCGTTAAGCGTTTCCACAAACGTACGCGCCCAATCTTTCCACGAGATGCCGATGATGAACTTTGTGACGACCGCCGCCAGCAAAATCGCCGTCCCAGCCGCGCCGAGCAGCTCAAGCTTATACACCGCAGCGATCGGCTGGCCACTTGGGTTCAAAATTTGGTTGTTGAGCCCCGGCACAGGCGGCATAAACGTCAAGTGGACGCCGATAGCGTTGACCAACTTCAACAAGCCGTTTGTCCCTTCATAATGGCCGGTGAGCGCCGCCTTCACTTGCGGGATGCCCCACAGCGAGATCAAAGCCGTCAGCACGAGAAACGGCGACCAAGCGCGGAATACTTCCCCGCCGCGTTGCGTCGCGCGAGCAACTTGCCCAGCGGCCGCCACTTCCGACTCCGTTGCAAAGCGGAATGTGCTTTTCGGCTTCCAATATTTCAAAAAGACAGCCAACGCGACGATCGAAACGAGCGAGGACAAAATGTCCGGCAGCTCCGGTCCTAAAAAGTTCGAGGTGAAATATTGCGTCAGCGCAAACGAAACACCGGAAACGATAATGGCCGGCAACACTTCCATCGTCTTTTTCCACCCGGCCATAATGAGCACGAGATAGAACGGGATGAACACTGATAAAAACGGCAACTGCCGCCCAACCATTTTTGAGATTTCCATCGCCGGCACGCCAGTCGGTCCTTCCATCGAAATGATTGGAATCCCGACCGCCCCGAATGCCACTGGCGCTGTGTTGGCGATCAAGCAAATGCCCGCGGCATACAGCGGGTTGAACCCCAACCCCGCAAGAAGCGCCGCTGAAATCGCCACTGGCGCGCCAAACCCAGCTGCCCCTTCCAAAAAGGCGCCAAACGAAAAGGCAATCAGCAACGCTTGCAGCCGGCGGTCTTCGGTGAGCGAGACAACCGAATTGCGGATAATGTCAAAGTGGCCTGTTTTCACCGTCAGCTTGTATAAAAAGACAGAGGTGATGATGATCCAGCCGATCGGCAACAATCCGTACACCGCGCCTTGCGTCACTGACATAACCGCTTTTCCAGCCGGCATTCTGTAAGCGATTATAGCCAACACAACAGCAAGCAGCAACGTCGTCAGCCCCGCAACATGCCCTTTCATCCGCTTGACGGCCAACGCCCAAAAGAAATATAAAATCGGAATGAGTGCGACAATCGCCGATAACCAAAGCTGGTCGGCGATTGGTGTAAAATCTTGCTTCCACATGCGGTTTTCTCCTCCCCTTTGTGCCCGACTTGGCGGCGTTCACGAACGGTCATCCGTCCCCTTGATCGTCTCCTCCAGTCATCAGATGACCGGATAAGAACGCCGTCTGTCTCAAATTATAAAAGCGTTTTCAGCAAAAGACAATAGTTGTTTTTGTATTTTTTTGAACTTTCCATCCATTGTGTTTCCCCACGCCGATGTTGACAGAGAACGGGATGACCATCCTGCTTGTCGGTACGGTCGAAGTTTCTTGACGATGTTGACTACGACCCATCCCGTCCCTTTCACACTTCGCCATGCGCGATGGAATCACGTTGGCTTCCCCAAACCGCTGACGCCCTCGGCCGCAAGCAACAAAAAGCGCTTGTCTCGATCCATGATGCTGTATCATAATAGACAGTGCAGGAGATTTCCTTCTTCACAACCGGAAAGCTACTTTAATCGTATTTGAGGTGGATCCATTGGCGTTTAAACGGATTAAAACAAAAAAAATTTACGAAGAAGTGGCCGAAGCCATTTTTGATATGATTAAAAACGGAGAGCTAAAACCTGGTGATAAACTCGATTCCGTTCAGCAGCTGGCCGAACAGTTTCAAGTCGGACGGGCCGCCATTCGCGAAGCGCTCACTGCGTTGAAAGCGATGGGGCTGATCGAGCTCAAACAAGGAGAAGGAACGTATGTGCGCGAGTTTGACCCGACAGTGATGACGTTTCCGCTATCCATTGCTGTCTTGATGAACAAGGAAGATATTTGGCATTTGCTTGAAGTGCGCAAGCTGCTTGAGGCAGGCGCCGCCTCGCTCGCTGCCGCCAAGCGGACAGACCGAGACCTCGATGCGATGACAGAAGCGCTTCGCCAAATGAAAGAAGGGATCGGCAGCGATGAGCTTGGCGAAAAAGCGGATTTGGCCTTCCATATGGCGATTGCGGCGGCGTCGCAAAATCCGATGCTTGTAAGCATTATGAACAGCGTTTCCGGCATGATCGTCGAAACGATGCGGGAGACGCGCCGCATATGGCTGTTTTCGAAACAAACGACAACCGAAAAGCTGCTTGCCGAACACCAAGCTATTTTTGAAGCCATTCGCGACCAAAATCCGGACGCCGCCCGGGCGCGCATGTTGGAACATTTGACCAATGTCGAAAACGTGCTGCGCCGCTACATTCGCACTCAACAACCTGACTGAGTGCGTTTTTTTCTTTTTTTCAAAAAAGGGCTACGAATCTGAAAAAAACATTTTATAATAGACATATAGTCATCAGATGACCCGTTCATTAAGCTCGGTACAAGGGAGGGAGAACCGATGAAAGTCTCGTTATTCATCACCTGCCTCATCGATCTCTTTTATACGGAGGTCGGCAAAGCGACCGTCGAACTGCTCGAACGGCTCGGTTGCAAGGTTGATTTTCCAGAGGCGCAAACGTGCTGCGGACAGCCGGCGTATAACAGCGGTTATGTCAAAGAGGCGAAAGAGGCAATGAAACAGATGATGCGCGCGTTCGCCGATGCCGACTATGTCGTCACCCCATCCGGCTCATGCGCGGCGATGTTAAAGGAATATCCGCACATTTTCCACGGCGACCCGGAATGGGAAGCGGAGGCGAAACGGCTCGCAGCGAAAACGTACGAGCTGACGCAATTTCTCGTTGACGTCCTGAAAGTCGAAGATGTCGGCGCCTCGTTTCACGGGCGGGCGACGTACCATACGTCTTGCCATATGACCCGCCTTCTTGGCGTGAAAGACGCACCGCTCCGGCTGTTGGAACATGTCAAAGGGCTTGAGCTCGTTCCGCTGCCGAACGCCCACCAGTGCTGCGGATTTGGCGGCACATTTTCTGTCAAAATGGGGCCGATTTCCGAACAAATGGTCGATGAAAAGATCGGGCATATCGAAGAAGTGGAAGCAGACTATTTAATCGGCGCCGATTGCGGCTGTTTACTAAACATCGGCGGGCGCATCGAACGGCTCGGCAAGCCGATCCGCGTCATGCATATTGCCGAAGTGTTGAATGCGCGCAACTAAAGGAGGGAAGCGAACATGCCGATGAAAATCGAAAACGGGCCGTTTTGGAAACGGGTCCGAGAAAACTTGGACAACGACTTTATGCGCGGAGCGGTCGCCGGCATGCAAGACCGCGGCTATGTGCGGCGGCTTGGCGTCATCAAAGAGCTCGGCCATTGGGAGGAGTGGCGCTCGCTCGCCGAACAAATCCGAAAGCATACGCTCGAAAACTTGGACTATTATTTAATGCAGCTTAGTGAAAACGTTGCCAAACGGGGCGGCCACGTCTTTTTCGCCCGGACGGCCGAAGAGGCGAACGACTACATCCGCCGCATCGCTTTGGAAAAACAAGCGAAAAAAATCGTTAAATCGAAATCAATGGTCACGGAAGAAATCAACTTAAACCCGGTGCTGGAATCCATCGGCTGTGACGTTGTCGAAACGGACCTTGGCGAATACATTTTGCAAATTGACGACCATGACCCGCCGTCGCATATCGTCGGCCCAGCGCTCCATAAAAACAAAGAGCAAATTCGCGACGTCTTCCACCGCAAGCTTGGCTATGATAAATCGTCGGATCCCGTTGAACTCGCGCGCCATGCCCGCGCAATGCTGCGGCGCGACTATTTGACAGCCGACATCGGCATTACCGGCTGCAACTTCGCCATCGCCGAATCGGGCTCGATTACGCTCGTTACGAACGAAGGCAACGCCGACTTGGTGACAGCGCTGCCGAAAACGCAAATTACGGTCATGGGAATGGAGCGGATCGTTCCGACGTTTGAGGAGATGGAAGTTCTCGTCAGCATGTTGACGCGCAGCGCCGTCGGACAAAAATTGACGAGCTACATCACCGTCCTCACCGGCCCGCGCGACGAAGGCGACGCTGACGGTCCGGAAGAGTTCCATCTCGTCATCGTCGACAACGGGCGTTCGTCGATTTTAGGCACGGAGTTTCAACCGGTGCTGCAATGCATCCGCTGCGCGGCCTGCGTCAACGTCTGCCCGGTATACCGCCACATCGGCGGCCATTCGTACGGCTCGATTTACTCCGGCCCAATCGGAGCGGTCTTGTCGCCGCTGTTGGGCGGTTACGACGACTACAAGGAGCTTCCGTACGCGTCCTCCCTTTGCGCCGCCTGTACGGAAGCGTGCCCGGTGAAAATTCCGCTTCATGAGCTGCTTATCAAACATCGCCAAATCATCGTGGAGCGCGAAGGAAAAGCGCCGGCCGCAGAAAAATTGGCGATGAAGGCGTTTCGTCTCGGGACCGCCTCACCGTCATTGTACCGCTTCGGTACGAAGTTGGCACCAAGCGCCTTCGCCCCGTTTGCCGAAGACGGGCGCATCACAAAAGGCCCCGGCCCGCTCAAAGCGTGGACGGAAAGCCGCGAATTTCCGGCGCCAAGCAAAGAGCGGTTCCGCGATTGGTTTCGCAATCGCCAAAAAGGAGGGAATCCGTCATGACGCGTGGTGCTATTCACAACCGTGACGCGTTTTTAGAACACATCGCCCATCGCCTCGGGAGAGCTCCCCGCCTGTCCGGCGTCTCCCGGCCGCAATGGAGCGATCAGCCGCAATGGAAAGTCTTGGCTGGCTATAGCCAAGACGACTTGTTGGCAGTGCTTCGCGAACAATGTAAACTGATTCACACTGATTACATTGAGACGACAAACGCCGGACTTGCTGGGGTGCTCAAGCAACAAGTCACGGCTTATGGCGGCGGCCCGGTCATCGTGCCGGATGACCCGCGCTTTGCCGAATATGGGCTGTCCGCCTTGCTCGGCGACGAATGGCCCGCAGAACAAACGACCGTCCATATTTGGAATCCGGCGCTTGGACGCCAAAACATTGACGCCGCCGAACAGGCCAACGTCGGCATCGCGTTCAGTGACATCACCCTCGCCGAGTCAGGGACAGTCGTTTTGTTTTCGCGCAATGAACAAGGGCGGGCCATTCACTTTTTGCCGAAGACGTATATCGCCATCGTTCCGAAAAGCACCGTTGTGCCTCGCATGACGCAAGCGGCGGCCATCATTCACGAGCAAATTGAAAAAGGCGTCCTCATTCCGTCATGCATCAACTTCATCACCGGCCCGAGCAACTCGGCCGACATTGAAATGAACTTGGTCGTCGGCGTCCACGGCCCGATGAAAGCGGCGTATATCATTGTCACCGACCGGTGAGCATGAGAAGACGGTGTCCATCATGGAAGGGCACCGTCTTCTTTTTCCCCAAAAAAACGCCCCGAAAGCGGACGCTCAGTAAACGCTTTTGGGGCAGCTTTTTGATCAATATTGCCGGCTGACATCGACCGCATTGGCAAGCGGCGCTCCTGTTTCGATGCGGCGGAGCGTGTCTAAAACGCTATGGGCGGCGGCATCCGCTGATGTCAGCGCCGCGATATGAGGGGTAATGATGACATTCGGATGAACCCAAAGCGGCGAGTGCGGCGGCAGCGGCTCTTCTTCGAACACATCGAGCACCGCCAGGCGGACATTTCGGTTTTCCAAGGCGCCGATAAGCGCCGTCTCATCAACCGTCGCCCCACGCCCAACATTGATAAAGCCCGCGTTGTGCAAACAGGCAAAAAACGTCTCGTCAAAGAGATGATGCGTTTCCTCTGTCAGCGGAAGCGCAGCGATCACCCAATCAGCGCAAGCAAGCGCTTCCCCCGCCTCTTCATGGCGGCAAACAGCCGAAAACGGCGGCGTGTCTCGGCCGCTTCGCGATACGCCGATCGGCGAAACGCCGAACAGACGAAGCGTTTCCGCGATGCGCCGGCCGATCTCACCCGTCCCATAAATGACAATCCGCTGTTCACCAAGCCGTTTCGGAGCGAGCGGCTTCCACTGCCGCTGTTCTTGATACCATGCATACACGTCATGACATTGGGCGTCGCGCAATAAGTAGCTGAGGCAATATTCGGCGATCTGCTCGCCAAATGACCCGATCGTCCGCGTCAGCAACACGTTCTTCTTCCATTCCCGCTTCCACAAAAACGCGTCAACGCCCGCGCCGAGCGAATGCACCCAGCGCAAATTGGCGAGCGAAAACGGCCCGGCCGGACGAAAGCCGACGTACGCATCCGCCCAGGCGAAATCATTGGCCGTCAATTCTTCTTCCGCCACAAAGCGAAACGCTTTATCCGGCCGCTTGTCCGGGAGAAGGGCGGCAAGCTCGGCATAAAGCCTTCCCGTCACGAGAATGCGTTGGATGTTCATGGCATCACACCACCCCCAACCGCTCAAATCAACGTCCCTTCTTCACGCTCGGCCTTTTTATTCGTGATATAGCCAGCTGACACGACCAAAATCGTCACACCGGCGGCAACCGCGTAGACGAACGGGCCATAAGAAAGGTGAACCCAATGCAGCACCCCTTCATCCCCCGCCATCATCTTTCCGGCCGTCCACGCCAAAATGCCCGACCCAACGTACGCGATCCATCGATGTTGTTCCATCACCCGGACGATCGCTTTGGAGCCGAAAATCATAATCGGGATGCTGATGGCTACCCCGAGCGCCAGCATGCCAAGATGCCCTTCGGCCGCCCCGGCCACAGCAACAACGTTATCAAGGCTCATCACTGCATCGGCAATGATAATCGTCGCAATCGCCTTCAACAACCGGTCTGATGATTGTACGTTCGCTTCCTCTTCCCGTTCGACAAGCACTTTATAGGCGATCCATACAAGCAGCAATCCGCCAACGAAGTGAACGAACGGGATGTTCAGTAAAAAGACAATGATGGCTGCAAACAAGATGCGCAGCAACACCGCCCCCGCTGTTCCCCAAAAAATCGCTTTGTTTCGCTGGTCTTTCGGCAGCCGCCGCGTCGCCATCGCAATGACGACCGCATTATCCCCAGACAAAATGATATCAATCGCAATAATCTTCCATAACGCCAACAGCGCCGCGGCAGAAATTGTCAATGATATACCCACCCTTTCCCCTTTGTCTCTCTTCTTCATCATACTGCAAATTCGACTGGGGGACAACAATGGAATAGACTGTCAATGCTCTCGTCCTAACCAATTATGGGGAAGGCTCACTGCATCGTCCGAACTCCGTAGAAAAAGTTAGGGAAGCAAACCATCTTCACTGATGACTGCTTCCCTATCTCTAGCGGAAAAGGTCTATATAACTACCATTTTTTCAAACACCTATCCTTGAACGCTCTCACGCCTCTACGCCCACTATGCTTTGCCCTTCTTGAAAAAGCTGGTGATTCAAGGGGAAATGCTGTCCTCCAACAGTATTTCTCAAGTTAAAAAACCTTGCAACCCCACAACTTCCTGGCTCTTTCTCACTAGACTTCTAAGCTTTCGCTTCATCGCGGAGAAAGTGATGGTTTGCCCTTTCGCTCAACCACGCCGCCACCGCTTCAATGTCATCAGAAAAGACGCGGTCAGCTGTAATGGAGGAAACAATGCGGCGCGCCTTATGGTAAAACTGCCTCGTTGACGGGGCCATTCGCTCGATGCCGCGCGCTTCGACAGCCTGCAAAGCGCAAATGAGCTCAATCGCCAGCACTTTTCTTGCGTTTTGCACGATCATGTACGCATGGCGGGCGGCGGTCGTTCCCATGCTGACGTGATCCTCTTGGTTCGCTGAAGACGGAATCGAATCGACGCTGGCTGGGTGAGCGAGCGTCTTGTTTTCCGACACGAGCGAAGCGGCGACATATTGCATAATCATTGCCCCAGACTGCAAGCCGGGCTGTGGGCTTAAAAATGGCGGCAAGCCTTCGCTAAGCTGCGGATTGACAAGCCGTTCGATGCGGCGTTCGCTGATGTTGGCCAGCTCCGCCACCGCGATTTTCAACAAATCCATGGCGATCGCAACGGGTTGGCCATGAAAGTTGCCGCCAGAGAGCGCCGTCCCGTCCACAAAAATAAGCGGATTGTCCGTAGCAGCGTTCATTTCGATTTCAAGCGTTTCCTTCACATAACGAAGCGCCCTAAGCGACGCTCCGTGCACTTGCGGGAGGCAACGGATGGAGTACGCATCTTGCACGCGCCGCTCCCCTTGCCTTGTTGTGAGTTGGCTGCCAGCTAAATAGCGGCGCAGCCGTTCCGCCACCTCCACCTGCTCCTGAAACCCGCGGGCTGCGTGGATGCGGGCGTCAAACGCGTCCACAATGCCATAAAGCGCCTCAATCGTCAGCGCCGCGATCCATTCACTGTCATACGCCAGTTGTTCCGCCTCTAAGTAAGCAAGGGCTCCGACGGCCGTCATCACCTGCGTGCCGTTAATAAGCGCCAGCCCTTCTTTTTCCTGAAGGGAAAGCGGTGAAATCCCCGCTTGTGAAAGCGCTTGGGCGGCAGGCATCCGCCGCCCTTGGTACATCGCCTCTCCCTCGCCGGCAAACGCCAGCGCCAAATGGGCGAGCGGCGCTAAATCGCCGCTGGCGCCGAGGGAACCTTGCTGCGGCACGATCGGATGGATGCCGGTGTTCAAAAATGCGAGCAACTGCTCAATGACCGCCGGACGCACGCCGGAATACCCTTTCAACAACGCATTCGCCCGCAAAAGAAGCATCGCCCTCACGACATCTTCGGCAAATGGCTCGCCGACGGCACAAGCGTGCGAGCGAAGAAGATTGATTTGCAGCTGTTCAAGGTCGCTTCCTTCAATGCGCACATCGGCGAGTTTGCCAAAACCCGTATTCACGCCATAGATCGTCCGTCCATTGGAGATCGCTTGTTCCACTGCCGCGCGGCTTTTCTCGACAGCCCTCATGCTTTCCTCATCGGCCGCCACCCGCTCCCGTTCATAGACAACACGTCTTACCTCATCGATCGTCAATGTATGCCCGGTCAATACGATCATCATTCCATCTCCCTTCGTTTGGTTTCTCAATCGAACGCCTGGGCAAACAAAAAAGGAGGCGCCCTGCCATATGGCAGCGTTCGCCTCCTCATGACTTATTGCTCTAGGCACTTACCGTCTTATATATGATTGATTCCGAGCCCGGCCGCCTCGTGCTCGAGCCCGCGCACCGGAGCGCCGATCGTCCCGTACAACGCAACGGCGATCCATTCCCCTTCGTTCGGCTGTTCATATGGCATACCGCGCACCACGGCGAAACGAAGGCCAGCGGTTCTCAACAAATCTCCTAGCTCTACCTGCCCTCTCGTCACGCCATGCACTGCCTCTAAAATCGCATGGTATAAGGCGTGCATCTCACGGTACAAGCCACCGTCAACCACTCCATGCCGTTTCGCCGCCGTCTCAATTGCCGCGACGATTTTTTGCGGTTCCATCGCCCCGACCCGCCCTTGACAATAGCGCCAAGCGAGCGCCTCGAGCTGGCCGAGGGCCGCTTCTTCCTCTCCTTCGTCAAGCATCGCCAGCAAAAGCGCCAGCCGGCCGATGCGCGCTTGTCGTGTTTCCATTGCTTCTACACACCTATTGGTCTTTTTTTCTATTGTATGATGACAATGAATGCGATGTCAATTATGAATTTCCATTTTTTAGTACATTAAAACATTAACAGGCTGAACGATCGCCCTTTATGCTTCTGGATGGAAAATAGTTAGAAACATCTGCCTCGTGGCGAGCTATGGGCGAATCCCTCTTCTCGTCTTAACATGATCAATCCCTGTTTCCATTTTTTTGATTATATGATATCATATAAATATCAAATCGACACTATTAGGGGGATAGGTATGAGAGAACAAAAAGCATGGCGCATGGATGGATTTATCGGCATCGGATGCATCGCCCTTTTCGTTATGGCTGGTTTTGTCAGCCTCATTCAAGTGCAGCTCTTATTGGCCGTTTTCTGCTTCGCCCTTGCCGCCCTCTTGGCGACCGGCATCACGATCGTCCAGCCGAATCAAGCGAAAGTGCTCACCTTTTTCGGCCGCTATTTCGGCACGATTCGCGACAGCGGGCTGTTTTTCACCGTGCCGCTCACCGTTCGAAAGAAAGTATCGCTGCGCGTGCGCAACTTCACGAGCAACAAGTTGAAAGTGAACGATGTTCAAGGCAATCCGATTGAAATTGCCGCCGTCGTCGTTTTCCGCGTCATTGATTCAGCCAAGGCTGTGTTCGATGTTGATGATTACGAACAATTCGTCGAGATTCAAAGCGAAGCCGCCATTCGCCATGTCGCGACAAAATATCCGTACGACACGTTTGAAGACGACAACGAGATTACGTTGCGCGGCAACGCCGATATTATTTCCGATGTTCTCGCCGCTGAGCTGCAGGAGCGATTGCGTGTCGCCGGAGTCGAGGTGATGGAAGCGCGCCTCACTCACTTGGCGTACTCCCCGGAAATTGCGAGCGCCATGTTGCAGCGTCAACAAGCAGCCGCCATTTTGGCCGCCCGGAAAAAAATCGTCGAAGGCGCTGTCTCGATGGCGCAAATGGCGATTGAACAACTTGACAAAGAAAACATTTTAGAGTTAGATGATGAACGAAAAGCCGCAATGGTGAACAACTTAATGGTCGCGATCGTCTCCGAGCGCGCCACCCAGCCGGTGATCAATACCGGCAGTCTATATTAACGGTTGTGGAGTGCGATGGCAAAGAAAAAACAATTTCCCCTGCGCATTGACCATGAATTATATGCCGCGCTCGAACAATGGGCGCAGGACGAGTTTCGCAGCGTCAACGCCCAGATCGAGTTTTTGCTGCGGGAAGCCGCCAAGCGGGCCGGACGGCTCGGAAAAGGAAAAACAGATCAAAAACAAGGAGGCTAGCCGATGACGGCTGGCTTCTTTCCTTTTTCAGTCATGGTCATTTGTTACAGAAATATAATGATAGCAGAGCCTTTTTTAAAAAGAGGGACGAACCGATGCCGCATCCGCTGCCGCCGCTTACGGCCATTGCGAAAGTTGATGCATCATCCCACCGCGCTTTCAACAGCTCGGCCGCCTTTAGGCGTAACGGGCAGTGTTAAAGTTCTATAGAAAACGCCACTGTGCATCGCAGAGAATCCTCGAAGACGGGATTCACCCTTGACCAACACCCGCCAAAGGGGGCGAAAGGGACGTCAAGGGCGGCGAAAACCAAAAAGAAGACAATGGGAAAGCCATGGTTCGTAATTTCTAGATTTTACCTTCCCGCAACGCATAAGGAGGATCATCATGGAAAGCTACTTTCCAGTGCTTGAGGCCATCGCCGCCGCGCCGTGCGATGGCGTGCTCGCCATCATCATCGAGGTGGAAGGCTCGGCATACCAAAAAGAAGGAACATGCATGTGGATTGGCGCAAATGGGGAAACGGTCGGGCTGCTGAGCGGCGGATGCCTCGAAGAAGCGGTGGCGGCCTACGCGCGTGACGTATTGGCCAACCGCCAGGCAGCTGCTGTCTCGTTTGATTTGCGGACCGAGGACGATTTGTCGTGGGGGCAGGGTGCTGGTTGCAACGGCCTCATCCGTGTTTGGTTTGAGCCGGTGACGGCGGACACAAAACCGGTCTGGCTGACGCTCAAACGCTGCCTTGAACACGGCGAGCATGTTCTCATGGCACGCAGCCTCTCAAACCGAAACGAACCTCCGTTTTTCCAAAGCGAAACCGGAGAGCGCTTTGGCAGCGGCCGGATGCCGAGGCCAGAATGGACTGAATGGCTTCGCGATGCGCCGCCTTTCAGGGGATGGAATGGATGGTATGAGGCAGATGGGGAGGCGTTTTACGTTCAGCACTTTTGGCCAAAGCCGCGCCTCGTCATTTTCGGCGCCGGTCCGGACGCCCCGCCGCTCGTCGCGGCGGCCAAAGCGGCGGGATTTTCCGTTACCGTGAGTGATTGGCGCCCAGCGTTTTGCCACCCATCCCATGTTCCGGACGCCGACGCCTTCGTCATGGGCTTTCCGCATGAAACTGTTCCGCGGCTTCGCCTAAACGAGCGCGACTTTGTCGTCATCACGACCCATCAGTTTGAACGCGACCGCGAACTCGTTTCCTTGTTAGCCGACATGCCGCTCGCTTATCTGGGCGTGCTCGGTCCGCGGCGGCGCACGGACCGCCTCTTTCCTTCCGGCTCGACGCCTCCATTTGTCCGTTCGCCGGCAGGGCTTTCCATCGGCGCACGCGGTCCGTATGAGATCGCCGTTAGCATCACCGCCGAATTGATCAGCGTCCTTCGCGGGCGATCAACGGAGAGAGTATCATGAATGGCCCAACCATCGCTGTCATTTATTTGGCGGCTGGAGAAAGCCGGCGGATGGGAACGGATAAACGCGCTTTGCCTTGGGGAGAAAGCACGCTGGGGGCCGCCAGCCTTAAAGCGGCGCTTCGTTCCCGCCTTTCGCCCGTCATCGTCGTCGTTCCTCCGGACGATGCGCTCGCGTGGCTTCCAGACGAGCTTCGGAATCATGAAAACTGCCGCTTCACCCGTTGCGCTGACCATTGCCGTGGGCAGGCGCATTCGCTTGCCTGCGGCTTGCGGGAATCGCTCGCTAGCGGGGCGGACGCCGCTGTCGTATTGTTGGCGGACCAACCATTTGTCACTGCGGACGTAATCAATGCGCTTACCGACCTTTACCGCCGCCACCGTCCTGATTACGTCGCCTTCACCCGCTTCGGCACGCCGATGCCCCCAGTCATTTTTGGGAAACAAATGTTCCCTGCCTTGCTTGCTCTAAGGGGCGATGCCGGGGGGCGCACACTGTTTCACCATCCGCGTTGGCGCGGTCTCTTGTATGAAGGCGATGAGACGATCGGCATCGACATTGACACGATAGACGATTATAAGCGTGCCGTCATGGATCGAGAAGAAAAGGAGGGACGCCACCGTGGCCATCGGTAAAAGCATCATCCGCAAAGAAGCGTGGGATAAAGTGACCGGCCGGGCGAAATATACGAACGATTTCAAAGAACAGGGGATGCTTCATGCCGCTCTAGTAACAAGCCCATACGCCCATGCGCGCATCCTCTCGCTGGATGCACGCCGCGCGCTCGCCGTCCACGGCGTCCATGCTGTTGTGACCGGCGAAGGGCTTCCGCTCACCGGTGAAGACATGCGCGATCGTCCGCCGATCGCCGTCGACAAAGTGCGCTACTATGGCGAAGTCGTCGCCGTCGTCGTAGCCGATACGCTCGCGCAAGCCGAACAAGCGGCCCGCCTCGTCCGCGTCGTTTACGAACCGCTTCCAGCCGTCGGCTCGCCGCGCGAAGCGTTGAAAGAAGGCGCTCCATTATTGCATGAACATCTCGACCGCTATGAAAAAAACAAAACGACTCATCCTGAGCCAGGGACAAACGTCGCCCACCGGACAAAAATCCGAAAAGGCAACATTGAACAAGGGTTTGCTGAAAGCGACGTCATCGTCGAAACAAGCGTATCGTTCGCCCCTTCCGATCATATCGCGATGGAAACACGCTGCGCCACGGCAGAAATTTGGCCGGACGGCACGATCCATATTTCCGCCTCCTCACAGTCACCGTTTATGATCAAGAAGTTGCTTCATACGTATTTTGGCGAAGAAACCGGCAAAGTCATCGTCCATACGCCGCTTGTCGGCGGCGCCTACGGAGGAAAAGCGCCCGTCCAGCTTGAGTTGCTTGCCTACCTTGCCTCCAAAGCGGTCGGCGGCCGAAAAGTGAGCGTCTGGAACAGCCGCGAGCATGACATGGTCACTTCGCCCGTCCATATCGGTTTGGAGGCAACCGTCAAAATCGGCGCGACAAAAGAGGGCTTGCTCAAGGCCATGGAAATCTTATTTCTATTTGACGGCGGGGCTTATTCCGACAAGGCGATCGATGTCAGCCGCGCCGCAGCCGTCGATTGCACCGGCCCGTACCATGTCGAAAACGTTTTTTGTGATTCATTGTGCGTCTATACGAATCGCCCGTACGCGACGCCGTTTCGCAGTTTTGGCCATTGCGAACAGGCATTTGCCGTCGAGCGGGCCATCGATGAATTGGCACGAACGCTTCAACTTGACCCATGGGAGGTGCGGCGCAAAAATGCCATCCGCCCGGGGCATACGACCCCGACGCAAGTGCGGCTCACAAAAAGCAACGTCGGCAACATATCAGCCTGCCTCGACCGGTTGCGCGAGCTGATGCGCTGGGACGAGTGGCAGCGCGTCGAAGTGGACGCTTATACGGTAAGAGCAAAGGGAATCAGCAGCGGCTGGAAAACATCGACGATCGACACAGATGCTAGCTCGGGCGTCATCTTAACGTTCAACTCCGACGGCAGTGTCAACGTCATCTCCGGCGTCGTCGAAATCGGAACCGGAACGAAAACGGTGCTCGCGCAAATCGTTGCTGAACGGCTGAAGATGGACGTCGATTGTGTCCATGTCAAAATGGATATTGATACGCAAACGACGCCGGAACATTGGAAAACAGTCGCCAGCCGCGGGACGTTTATGGCCGGACGTGCGGCGCTTGCCGCTGCCGACGACGCCATCCGTCAGTTAAAAGACATCGCCGCCTGCGTCTTGCGGGCCTCGCCGGACGATTTGGAAGTCGGATTCGGGCGCGTCTTTTTGCGCGATGACCCGGCCATCTTTCTTCTGATCAAAGACATCGCCTATGGCTACAAGTTTCCGAACGGCAACGCCATCGGCGGGCAAGTGATCGGGCGCGGCCACTACATTTTGCGCCACTTGACCCCGCTTGATCCGGAGACCGGCGCCGGCAAACCGGGACCGGAATGGGGCGTATGCGCCGAGGGAGTGGAAATTGAGTTCAACCGCCGCGACTACACGTATCGCATTGTCAAAGCGTATGCGGTCATTGATGCCGGCAAAGTGCTCAACCCAAAGGCAGCGCTTGGCCAAGCGATGGGGGCGATGAGCATGGGGCTAAGCTTTGCCAGCCGCGAAGGGTTTCTTTTTGACAACGAACAGCGCGTGTTAAACCCACAGTTGCGCACATACCGGCCGATTCGCTTCGGCGAACATCCAGAGTACATCGTTGAGTTTGTCGAAACGCCGCAAATCGATGCCCCATACGGCGCTCGCGGCATCGGCGAACATGGCTTGATCGGCATGCCCGCCGCCTTGGCAAACGCCTTGTCTCTCGCTGCCGGCGTGCCGCTCAATGAACTGCCGCTTGTGCCTGAACTCATTTGGCGGACACAGAAAGGGGACTCCTATGGTTCCGTTTGACTTTGCCTACTACCGGCCGCAGTCGATCGCCGAAGCGACAGCGCTGTTTGCGGCGCTCGAGCGGGATGGAAAACGACCGCTCTACTACGGCGGCGGCACGGAAATCATCACGTTGTCTCGGTTGAACCTTGTCCGCACCGCGGCCGTCATTGACATAAAATCGATCCCTGAATGTCGGTCGCTTGATGTCGACAATGGTTCTCTCGTGCTCGGAGCGGCGCTCTCCCTCGGCGAGCTCGAAGAAGCAAATCCGTTCCCGTTATTGACAAAAGCGGCGCGAGAAGTCGCCGACCGGACAGCGCGCAACCAAATTACGCTCGGCGGCAACATCTGCGGACAAATTTTTTACCGTGAGACCGCACTGCCGCTATTCGTCGCCGAGGCGGATGTCATCATCGCCGGACCATACGGCATCAGGCAATGCCGCTTCCTTGACTTGTTTCATCAACAGCTGCAGCTTGGCCGCGGTGAATTTGTCGTCCAGTTCAAGGTTGACCGTGCCACCGCCACCCTGCCCCATTTCCACCGCAAGCGCCGCAAGCAAGGGGAAGTCGGCTACCCGCTTGTGACGATTGCAGCGCTGAAAAAAGACGGGACGGTTCGCGTTGCCCTAAGCGGCATCTGCCCGTTTCCGTTTCGCTCGGCTGACGTTGAGGCGCACCTCAACGACCGGAACCGCCCAGTTGGTGAACGAATCCAAGCAGCGGTTGACGCCTTCCCGCGCCCGATTTTGCACGATATTGAAGGCTCAGCAGACTACCGGCTGTTCGTGGCCGCCCAGCTGCTTGAAGATATGCTTCGTGAGCTCGGAGACGGAGAAAACGTCTAAACAGGAGGTGAGCATGCGGACATGGAGGAAACGACAAAGCGGGAGCTTGTGCTGCACGTTAATGGAGAACGAAGATCGATCGTCACTCGCCAAGCCGAAACGCTGCTGTTTGTTTTGCGCGATGGGCTGGGGCTGACCGGGGCCAAGCCAGGCTGTTTGAACGGCGACTGCGGCGCCTGCACCGTCTTAGTCGACGGCACGCCAATCAAATCGTGCATGATGCTCGCGATTGAGACAGTCGGCAAAGAAATCACCACGATCGAAGGGCTTGATGATGCCCCCATTCAGCACGCCTTCGTCCGCCACTTCGCCTTTCAGTGCGGCTATTGCACTCCTGGATTCATTATGAACGCCCACGCACTCATCGAGCGGCATCCGGGCGCGGATCAAGCGACGATTCAAGAATGGCTGGAGTCCAATATTTGCCGCTGCACGAGCTATCAGGAGATCGAGGCAGCGGTAAAAGAAGCGCTTGAAGCAAAAAAAGCGGACATATAGCCTTCACATAACCGGATATCCCGAGTCTAGCGGGGATATCTTTTTTTGTTTTGTGCGACGTTTTTTCGTCGTCGATCCGATTTTGCCGGTCATCGCCGAAAGCATCGGCGCGACCCACTGGCAAGTGGAAATGTTGTTTACCGCCTATATTTTTACGATGGCGGTCATGATGATTCCCGTTGGCCTTGTCGTCAGCCGCGTTGGTGATAAACAAATGATGGTGATCGGACTTGGCCTTGTCACGATTTTCTCATTATTGTGCGGTTTCGCCGCCGACATTCCACAACTGTCGATCTTCCGCGCCGGTTGGGGGCTTGGCAATGCCACCTTTTTTGCAACGGCTATGACACTGTTAATCGCTTTGACACCGCAGGCAAGCACCGCTGTCGGCTTGTATGAGGCGGCGATCGGCCTCGGCATGGCCGGCGGTCCGCTCATCGGTGGACTGCTGGGCCAACATTCATGGCGCTACCCGTTTATCGGCACAAGCGTACTCATTTTTATCGCCTTTTTGCTTGTCACATTTTTTGTGTATGATCCAAACAAAGGAAAACCGAAAAAAGCAGTCGGATGGCAGGAAATGCGGCATCTGCTCGCCTTTCCGCCGTTTTTAAAAGGGGCGATCGGCGGGATGCTTTATTATTACGGCTTTTTCGTTGTTTTGGCCTATTCGCCTCTGGTCATGAAGTTATCGGCGATTCAAATCGGTCTTGTCTTTTTCGGCTGGGGGCTTTGCCTCGCCTACGGATCGGCAGCGTTGGCCCACCGGCTTGAAGCAAAATACGAACCGAAACAAATATTGCCTTACAGCTTATTGCTGTTTGCCGTTTTATTGCTGCTTTTAGCGGTCGCTGAACAAACATGGTTCATGATCGTCCTTATCATTTTGTCGGGCCTTGTATCCGGCTTAAACAACGCCTTGTTTACAGGCTATGTGATGGAAACATCGCCGTATGAACGCGGCGTCACTTCCGGCATGTACAACTTCATTCGCTGGATGGGGGCGGCCATCGCTCCAGTGCTATCTGGCGTCATCGGTCATGCCGTTTCCGCAAAGGCGCCGTTTATGATCGCCATGGCGCTGTCGCTTGTTGCATTCCTTTTCCTTGCCTGGCGCAAACGGGAGCCATCGGCAACGAAAACTGTATAAAAGCAACCGTTGCGGACAAAACGAAAACACGCCCGTTTCTCGGTGAGAAACAGGCGTGTTTTTTATTCGGATCATTGTCATCATCTCTTATCATCACTCTATGATGCTTTTTTCATAAGCGAACCGTTTTCTTCTCGTTAATCACCACTCCTCGTTTTTTCATCTCGTCCATATATACATCCCCCGGAACGATTTGCTCCGGCGGATAGACGCCGCGCTTTGTGATCACCCCACGGCCGATGAGCTGGGCGACAGCGGAAATGGTGTAGGCCGTCGTACGCGCCATCGCCGTCACCTTATTTTCGCGGTCATTGAACGTGACGGTTTCGTATTCCAGCACCGTTTCTTTTCCATCTTTTCTACCGCCGACGATGACCCGAAGCAACACCACATCATCTTTTCCTTTCAAATCAAGCAGCGGCTTCAGGACGGAAAGCAGCACATCGCGCGGCTTGACTCTGCATCCATTGATCTCAACTTCCACATCGTTGCGCGTCAAATTCAAATCGACAAGCAGCTTGCATTTTTCCGCATGGCCGCGGTAGCGGATCGTTTTGTACTCGAGCCGCTTCAAGTTCGGAAACGAGCGCGAGAGCGTCGACGTCCCGCCTGAGGTGTGAAACGCTTCAAGCGGCCCGAACCGGTCGAAATAAATCGGCTCGACTTCCGAAAGGGACGGCACTTCCTGCTTTTGGCCGTTGCGGATGATCAAGGCCGGATCGGTGTAATGGTCAAGCAGCCCCTCGAGCGAAAACACATGGTTGTACTCCAGCGGCGGTTCGGGGCGGACGGGGATGCCGCCAACATACAGCAAGATGGATTCCACCTCATCGAGTTGACTCGCCCCATAGCCGGATAAAATGTTGATCATTCCGGGTGCGACGCCAAGGTCGGGGATGATGGTCACCCCAGCGGCTTGGGCTTGTTCATGCAGCTCAAGCACCCGGTCGGTGATATGGCCGATATGGCCGCCTAAATCGACAGAATGGACGCCAGCTGCAATAGCTGTTTTCGCCACCGTTTCGTTAAACTGGTAAAACAAGGCGTTGACAACCACATCGTGCCCTTTCATGAAAGCCGACAGCTGCCGCTTGTCGCTGGCATCCACCCGCACAGCGGCAAGCTTTTTGGAATGAAGCTGCCGCACCGTCTGCTCCGCCTTAGCCAAATCGACATCCGCCAACGTCACCGCCTCAACATCTTGGCTTTGCACTAAATCGCGTGCTGCTTCTTTGCCCATCAGCCCCGCTCCAAGCACAAGCACTTTCATCGTTCTTTCCCCCTCTGTCACCGATTCTTTGCCATACGCTCACATGACAGCCGCTTTTTTCACATCGTTGCCGCGGCCGCTGCTTCGATTCACGATATATGTTCCACGTTGATCTTCGCTTCTCTTTTGCCGGCCATGTTGCAAGCGACAGCCCGGTTCAATCATCGGTATCGATTTGCGCCCGCTGCAGCTTGCCGCTGAAATCGACATAAATGCTCCGCCATTCGGTGAATACGTCAAGCGCAGCGACGCCGGAGTCGCGGTGGCCGTTGCCCGTCCCTTTCGTGCCGCCAAACGGCAAATGAATTTCCGCTCCCGTTGTGCCGGCGTTGACATACACGATGCCGGTGTCCAAATCACGCATCGCTCGGAATACATTGTTGACATCGCGTGTGAAAATGGCGCTTGACAGCCCATAATCGACGCTGTTGTTGACGGCGATCGCTTCGTCCAAACTGCGGACGGAAATGATCGACACAACCGGGCCGAAAATTTCTTCGCGGGCGATGCGCATATTCGGCGTGACATCGGTGAAAATCGTCGGCGCGTAATAAAAGCCGCGCGCATAGTCGCCCTCGCGCAATATATAGCCACCCACAAGCAGTTTCGCCCCTTCTTCTACGCCAATGCGCACGTAGCGGTCGATTTTTTGCAGCGCCTCTTCATGGATGACGGGTCCGACTTTGACCGTTTCATCCAACCCGTTGCCGATTTTCAATGTTTTCACGGCTTCAAGCAGACGCCGCTCAAGCTCCTGTTTCACCCGCTCATGGACGATGACCCGGCTGCACGCCGTGCACCGCTGCCCCGACGTGCCGAACGCACTCCAGATGATGCCGTCAACCGCCAATGTCAAATCCGCATCATCCATCACAATGACGGCGTTTTTTCCTCCCATTTCAAGCGACACCTTTTTCAACAGCCGTCCGCATTTTTCCGCAATCATCCGCCCGACTTCATTCGATCCGGTAAATGAGATGACCTTGACATCAGGATGCTCGACGAGCGCATTGCCGACTGTCGGCCCGTCACCGTGGACCACATGAAACACTCCCGGCGGCAAGCCCGCTTCTTCAAAAATGCGAGCTAATTCCTGCGCCATGATCGGTGTCTCGGGCGCTGGCTTCCATACGACCGCATTGCCGGCAACAATGGCCGGAAACGACTTCCAAGTGGCGATGGCAATGGGAAAATTCCATGGAGTGATGATGCCGACCACTCCAACCGGCGTGCGGACGCTCATGGCGAATTTGTCTTTCAGTTCAGACGGCGTCGTATCGCCGAACAACCGCCGTCCTTCTCCCGCCATGTAAAACGCCATATCAATGCCTTCCTGCACTTCGCCGCGCGCTTCCTCAATCACTTTGCCCATTTCCATCGTCAACAGCCGGGCCAACTGTTCTTTCCGCTCCTTTAGCAGCATCCCAACTTTATACAAGATTTCCGCGCGTTTCGGCGCCGGCACGAGGGCCCACTGTTTTTGCGCTTCTTTGGCTGCCTGAACCGCTTCATCGATATCGTTTGGCCCGGACATCGCCACCTCGGCAATCGTTTCCCCCGTCGCCGGATTGATCACCGGCGCAAATTGCCCGGTGCTTGGCTCCTTCCATTCTCCATTGATATAGTTTTGGATTTTCACTGTATACTCCCCCCATTTTTCTAGATGATTTATTGAGATAATTTATACATTGAACGCCGAGCGATGATCGTCAGGACTTTCTCTTGGCCCGCAAGTCTTGGATCGTTGCCGCCACCGAAATGTGGTTCGGATCGGTCAACACTTCAATCACCGTCGGCTTCTTGGCTTCAAGCGCCAACAGAAGCGCTTCCGTGAACTGTTGTTCCGTCTGCACTTGGAATCCGCAGCTGTTCAAGCATTCTGCCAACCGGGCAAACGACACGCGGCCTAAATCGGTGCCGATGACCCGCCCCGGAAACTGCAATTCTTGATGCATGCGGATGGTGCCGTACATATGATTGTTAAACACAATGCTAATGATCGGAATATCGTATCGAGCGGCCGTTTCCAACTCCTGCACCGTCATCATAAAGCCGCCATCCCCGGATAAAGAAACGACGGTCCGGTCGGGAAAGGCCATTTTCGCGCCAATGGCAGCCGGCATGCCATATCCCATCGCTCCTGACGTCGGGCCGATGTACGTGTGCCCATCCCCAAACGGGAAAAAGGCGTGAAGCCAACCGGCGAAATTCCCAGCATCGTTCGTAATGACCGCATTTTTCGGCAAATGGTGACCTAAACTCGCCATGACCGCTTCATGGAGAGTTCGTTTTTCAAGCGGCAGCGCGGCCGTTTGTTCGTACCGTTCCCTCCGTTCAGCCGCCCATTCCTGCCAAGACGGCTGCACCGCGATATCGAGCAAACGGGACAGCGCTTCCCGACAGTCAGCCCAAACCGCGATATCCGGTGCATACACTTTTCCGAGCCCATCGCTGTCAATATCGATATGAATCAGCGTCTGCGTTGGAGATAGCAAACGGTAATCTTGCGTCGTCACTTCCGACAGCCGCGTCCCCAACGCAATCACCACATCGGCCTGCTCAGCCGTTTCCATGACCTCTTTCGGCGTCCCTAGGCCTAGGTGGCCGACATAGCACGGATGGTTGTGGGGAAACACATCATGCCTCCGGAACGCCGCCATGACTGGAAGTGCATACTTTTCCGCCCATAAGCGCAGCAGCTGCTCGGCTCCCGACCATTTGACGCCGCCGCCGGCAATCACGAGCGGCCTTTTGGCGCGCTCGAGCCGCTCCTTTATATTCCGTATATCCTCTTGCCTTGGGGCCGGCTTCGGCACATAGGTCTCGGCCATCACTGCTTCCGTTATCGTTTTGGAAAATACATCTTCTGGCAGTGAAACGACGACGGGGCCGGGCCGCCCTGTTTTCGCGGTGCGAAACGCCCGTTGCACCAGCTCTGGCACCCGCTCGGCTTCGCGAATTTCGACCACCCATTTTGCAATCGGACGAAAAAACGCTTCCATATCGACTTCCTGAAATCCTTCACGTCCTAGGAAGCGGCTGTTCACTTGCCCCAAAAACACGACCATCGGAGTGGAATCTTGCCTGGCGGTATGGACGCCGATCGTTAAGTTCGCCCCGCCAACCGCCCTTGTAGCCAGCACGACGCCGCACTTCCGCGACGCTTTCGCATACCCTTCCGCCATAAAGGAAGCACCCCCTTCATGGCGGGCGGAGATGAACTCGATGGATGGCTCATCATAGATGGCATCAAGCAGGGGCAAATAACTTTCCCCCGGCACACCAAACACATAACGGATTTGTTCCTGTTTGAAACATTCGACGATGGCTTGAGCCACCGTGATGTGACGCATCGTTCTCTTCATCGCGCCGATTCCTCCCAATCCACTTGCTTCCATCGTTCAACGGCTTGCTGCAGACGCTCCATCGGCGCTGACAGCGATACGCGGACATATCCTTCCCCTGCGGATCCAAACGCTGTTCCCGGTGTTACGATGACTCCCGCTTCTTCCAGCAATTTGGCGGCAAATCGTTCGGACGAGTATCCGTCATAGACCGGGATCCACAAGAAAAAGGTCGCTTTCGGCCGCTGCACGTCGATGCCCAGTTCTCGAAGTCTCTCGACCATCATATTCATGCGTTGTTCATAAATGCGGCTATTTTCTCGAATAAACGTCCGTCCGTTCGTCAAAGCGGCCACCGCCGCCTTCTGGATCGGAATAAACTGGCACGTATCCGTGTTGCTCTTGATCACCGAAAGCGCTCGAATCATGTCCCGGTTTCCGACTACGTATCCGATGCGGCAGCCGGCCATGTTATAGCTTTTGGACAACGATCCAAATTCCACCGCCACTTCCTTTGCCCCGTCCACCTGCAAAATGCTCGGCGCTTGAAAACCGGCAAACGTCACGAACGAGTAGGCCGCATCATGAGCAATGAACATCTGGTGCTGACGGGCAAGTGAAACGGCTTCGGCAAATACATCCAAATCGACAGCGGCGGCCGTCGGATTGCTCGGATAATTGAGAAACATGATTTTCGCTTGGTCATAAACGGACGAGAGAAGCGCATCAAACCGAGGAATATAACCATGTTGCGCATCGAGCGGCAGCGATAGGCCCTGGCCGCGGGCAAAATGGACGGCCGTCCGGTAGACAGGATAGCCCGGATCAGGCACTAAGGCGAGCTCGCCGGGATTGAGAACGGCTTGCAGCAAATGGACGATTCCTTCTTTCGAGCCGATTAACGCCAACACCTCGGTCTCCGGATCGAGCTTGACGCCATATTCCCGTTCATAAAAACGCGCGACCGCTTCCCGATACTCCCTGCAGCCGCCATACGGCGAATACGTATAGTGTTCTGGCGCATCGAGCGCTTCTTTCAACGCTTCGATGACAAAGGAAGGGGGCGGCAAATCGGGGGCGCCGATCCCTAAATCAATGACATCGACCCCGAGCTTTAGCAATTCTTCTTTTTTCTTCTGAAATCGGGAGAACAAATATGGCGGCATCGTCTGCACAATATCGGAAAATGTGTTCAATCCCATCCCTCCTCATAGCCCTTCGTTTCAGTTTATGCGCACGCCCATCACCCTCATGCCCGTCTCACGTTCAAGAAGCAGCCTATCATACCAATGGCTTTCTCACATCAAGACATCATCAAAATCTTTTTTCTCGAAAAGCGGTCGATGCAGGAGAAGTGGTTATTTTTTCACTAAGCTGCTAGAAAAACGCGATCAACCTTCTGAAACCCGGCCCTTTCGCCATAAAAAGAAGCGGCCGGCATCATCCACGGTTCGATGACGCAACTGGCCGCTGTCTATGGAAGCGAAGCGCCGGCGAAGGCGCCGCGATAGACTGCGCAGTTTTCCCCGCATGATCATTCTATGACTAGAAATTTGCACCTTATGCCATTATCATAATCAATCCGAAACGATTTGTAAATATATTTTTTAAAAATTATATATTTTTAAAATAATAAGGAACCGCACCAATTTGCAGAACAAACAAGAGGGGCGATGAACGTTCGCCCCCCTCCGCTGCTTCGATCAGCACCGAGCGTTTTCCAGCTCATGCTTTTTCCGTTGATCGAACTTCCGTATCCTCTCCACCATGCCGAGCATCGCAGCCCGCTTCTTGTCATTGATACAGCGACGACCCTTGCCGAATAAATTGTTGCGCTTTTTCTTTCATCCCCTCCTCTTTGATTTTCCGTTGCAGTTCATGTGAAATGTTCATGGAACAAAATTTCGGCCCGCACATCGAGCAAAAATGGGCCGTTTTCGCCGCCTCAGCCGGCAATGTTTCATCATGATACTCGCGGGCCCGTTCCGGATCGAGGGATAAATTGAACTGATCGTTCCAACGAAATTCAAAGCGCGCTTTCGAGAGCGCGTCGTCACGCTGCTGAGCGGCTGGATGCCCTTTTGCCAGATCAGCCGCATGGGCGGCGATTTTATAGGCCACGACCCCGGCGCGTACGTCCTCTTTATTCGGCAACCCTAAATGTTCTTTGGGCGTTACGTAACAAAGCATCGCCGTTCCATAAGCGCCAATGATGGCGGCGCCAATCGCTGACGTAATATGGTCATACCCGGGCGCGATGTCGGTGACAAGCGGCCCTAACGTATAAAACGGCGCTCCATGACAAATTTCCTGTTCCCGCTCGACATTTTCGCGAATTTTATGCATCGGAATGTGCCCCGGCCCTTCGATCATCACCTGCACATCATGCTTCCAGGCGATTTTCGTCAGCTCGCCGAGCGTCTTGAGTTCCGCAAACTGCGCCTCATCGTTCGCATCGGCGATGGAGCCGGGGCGCAAGCCGTCGCCAAGGGAGATCGCGACATCGTATTGTTTCAAAATCTCGCAGATTTCTTCAAAATGCGTATACAAAAAGTTTTCTTCATGGTGGGCCAAACACCATTGGGCGATGATCGAGCCGCCGCGCGAGACAATTCCGGTCGTCCGGTTGGCGGTGAGCGGAATGTAATGAAGCCGCACACCGGCGTGGATCGTCATGTAGTCGACTCCTTGTTCAGCCTGCTCGATGAGCGTCTCGCGGTACACGTCCCATGTCAGCTTCTCCGGCACCCCTCCTACCTTTTCGAGCGCCTGATAAATCGGCACCGTTCCCACGGGGACCGGCGAATTGCGGATGATGTACTCGCGCGTTTCATGAATGTGTTTGCCGGTCGATAAATCCATGACCGTATCGGCGCCCCAACGCACTGCCCAAAGCAATTTTTCCACTTCGTCTTCAATCGATGAAGAAACAGCCGAGTTGCCGATATTGGCATTAATTTTCACATGGAAACGACGTCCGATGATCATCGGTTCGCTCTCTGGATGGTTAATATTGGCCGGAATAATGGCCCAACCAGCGGCGACTTCTTGGCGGACAATTTCTGGATCGATTTGTTCACGAATCGCGACAAACTCCATTTCTGGCGTAATGATCCCCCGTTTGGCGTAATGCATTTGTGTCACTGTTTTTCCGGGCTTTGCCCTCAATGGACGGCGCACAAACGGAAGCGAACGTTGGATCGCAACAGAAGACCGCTCCATTTCCTCCACATCGCCGCGCTCGACAATCCAGCGGCGACGAAGAGGAGGCAAGCCTTTCTCCACGTCCGGTTCAAAATCGGGATCCGTATACGGGCCCGTCGTATCGTAGACACGCACCGGTTTGTTTTCCACCATTCCTTGCGGCGTTTTCGTTGGCGATAAAGCAATTTCTCTCATCGGCACGCGCACATCCGGGCGCGACCCTTCGATGTACACTTTGCGGCTTTCCGGAAACGACATAAACGAGCGGATGTTTTCCATGCGTGGCTTCCCCTTTCAACATAAAATGATGAAAAATCAGATCTGAAGCCACACCGTCTGAAGCGGGGCAAACACGAGAATAGGCGATGGCGGCCGATTCAAAATAAAAACAGGTTCCGACACCGGAACCTGATCGAAGGCAAAAGGCCAAATGAACAAGACACGTCCATCTGTTCCCGCTGCCTGCTTCCCTACGCTGGCATGACCCAGATCAGGTTCAAAGGGTCAAAGAACTTCATCGCGTTCTTTTCTCAGCCCGGCTCTCGGACTCCCCTAGCAGATAAGCGTATCACAATGATGACTGACTTTTTTTATTCTATCAGGCAATTGGCAAAGATGCAAACCATTTTATTCCAAACGTTGACTCCCACACGTCGTTTGAAAGCCCCTCTTTCTCGAAGAAAGCGTCCTTTTCCTCACTCACACAGAAAATTTCTTCAGCATTGCCCGCATCTCGTCCGCCATCTGACCGAGCGATGTCGACGAAGAGGCGATTTCCTCGACGGAAGCCATTTGTTCCTGGGTCGCTGCCGATACGTTGGCCGCACCAGACGCTGACTGTTCGACAATATTGGTCATCTGTTGGAGTGCGTCGTTCACTTGACGAGCATGCTCCGTCATTTGCTCGATGGCGGACGATACTTGTCCAATTTGTTTGCTCACTTGGCCGACCTCCTCGCGGATATGGGCAAATGATTGGCCGCATGCCGCCGCAACGTTCAATCCTTTCGCCACTTCGGCGATCACCTGTTCGGCAGACGCAACTGCCCGCTTCGTTTCTTCTTGAATGTAACCGATCAGCTCGGAAATTTGTTGCGCTGAGCGCGCTGATTGTTCTGCGAGCTTCCTCACTTCGTCCGCGACAACCGCAAACCCTTTCCCTTGCTCGCCGGCGCGCGCCGCTTCGATCGCCGCATTGAGCGCCAACAAATTCGTCTGCGACGCAATGCCGGTGATCGCTTCCGTAATCTGTCCAATCTCGTTGGAGCGCTCCCCAAGCCCTTTCACCACCTGGCCGAGCGTTTGCACATGATCGTAAATGAACTGCATTTGCTCGGACATTTGTCCGATTGACTGCTTGCCGTCCTCTGCTTTCGCCGACGTTTTCTCGGCGCGGTGCGCCACATCTTTCGTATGGCAAGCGACGTCGCTCAATGTTTGGGAAATATCATGCACGGACGCGGCGGTGGTGCGGACAGCATCGGCCTGTTCCTCCGCACTTGCCGCAAGCGTTTCCATCGTTGTCGCAATTTGCTCTGTCGCTTTCGTCGTCTGTTCGGCGACAGCGGCAAGCTGCTGAGAATATTGCGCTACTTCTTCGGCATGATGTTGGATTTGCCCCATCACACTTTGCCAAGCGTCTGCCATATCGTTTAACGACGCCGCAATCGGCCGCAGCTGCTGCACGCGATCAAGCGGTATGCGCACCGTCAAATCTCCGCCTGTCATCTTGCCTAAATGTTCGTTAATAACGGCAATCGGGGCAACAAACCGTCGATAGTTGAGCGTTGCCGAAACGAAGCCGAGCATCGCGCCAAACAGCACCGTAGCAACAAGCGTCCACCAAAATGCCGCCCCGCGAATGCCGTTGACCAGGCATGTGGCCATGCCGATCGCCGCTGTGCCAGGAATGACAACGAACATTGTGCGAATGATATAAGCGCTTAACGACAATCCATTCTCCTCCTTTTTTCTATCATCAAAAAACTTTATACTACTACTATAGCATTGACATATTCGTCAACGTGCATTGGTTTTCCTTCTTTAGCGCCCAACCGGACATCCTTTATATGACAGGAGTTCATCAAAAGTATCAGAAAACGTTATTATACCAAGGTTTTAGCCCCTCTTCGAATCTTCATTTATTGAGTGAAAAGCAAAAAACGTTATATTTATTCAGTGTTCTCAGCAGTTTGGACACGTTTTTACCACAGATTCATGTAAAAATTCTATTGCCAGTAAAAAGGGATTGTATTAAAATAGTAATTGTGTTATAAATATTCATTTACTAGATCAATAAAATGGAGGATCATCCATGAATAAAAAGAAGATGATTGGCGGGGCACTTGCCTTCAGTTTATTGGCATTCTCCCCTTGGACGGCCGCGCAAGCTGAGCCGATCAAATGGACGAACGTCAATGCGTTTGAAGAACAAAACGGGAGCTTATTCAACCAAGAAAACTATGACTTTGTCAAGTTTTCGCAAATCGGCGCCAAACTGAAAGAAATCGAGAAACAGTCGAACCGCGTCAAAGTGGAAGTAAGAGGAACATCAGCGAACGGCTACCCGCTTTATGTCGTCACAATTGCCGATCCGTCGACGCGCGGCAAATTCGGCAAAATTCAGGCGCTCCGCAAACAAATGTTCAAAAACCCGGGCAAAGCGCAGGAATGGGTGGCAAACAACGAAGACTTCAAAGTCCCGATTATGATCAACGGTTCGATCCATGGAACCGAATTTGTCGGCACTGACGCAATTCTTCAGCTGATCGAGCGGTTTGCAACACAAAACGATGACGCAACAAAGCAGATTTTAGCGAACACCGTCCTCATTTTTAACGTCGTGCAAAACCCGGACGGGCGCGTGCAGGCGACACGGTTTAACGGTGCGGGAATCGACTTGAACCGCGACTTCATCACCCAATCGCAACCGGAAACACGGGAAACGGTAGAATTAATTAAAGAATGGAATCCGATGGTGTTTCTTGATACGCACGGATATGTCAAAAACTATGCGCCCAACAAACAAGGATTGATTGAACCGTGCACACCCCCGCACAATCCAAACTATGAATACGATTTATACATCAAATGGGCGCTCGAGCAAGCGAAAGCGATGGAAGCGGAAATTCTAGCCGACAAAGCATCTTATCAAGGTGAACTGTACAAATCGATGGAAGGCGTCTATATCCCGTACCGGGACGATACAGCCGGCTGGGATGACTATCCGCCGATTTTCACGCCAATGTACGCCATGTACCACGGCGCGTACGGCCATACGCTCGAAGCACCGACCAACGACTGGGACGGCGTGCGCTGGCAATATAACGCCATTATGGGCGCGTTGAAATTCGCCGTTGAACATAAACAAGAAATGATCGCCGACCAGATTGAAATGTTTAAACGCGGGATTACGTTCAACCATCCGCATCATCCAGAAGGCTTTTTCCCGAACGCCTATCTTTTGCCGGTCAATGAAACAGATCCAACCGTCACACTAAAAGCGGTCGAGCATCTGCTCCGCAATGACATTGAAGTGAAACAAGCAGCGCAGCCGTTTACCATAGGCGGGACAACGTACCCGAAAGGAACGTACATCGTTCCAATGGATCAGGCGAAAGCCGGCTTAGCCAACACGATGCTTTGGGACGGCGAAGACATTACGGACGATACGCCGGCGATGTATGACATCTCAGCATGGAGCTTGCCGGAATTATGGGGATTTGCGGCTATCCCTGTTAACGAGGAAGTGAACGTTCCGACGACAAACGTAGGAAACGTCCAAGTGCAAGGGTCATTAACCGGGAAAGGCCCATACCTCATTCCGAACAGCTCGGTCAGCGCCGTCCGTCTCGTGAATACGCTGTTGCAACAAGGCATTGCCGTCAAACGCGATGAGCGCGGAAACTTCTATGTGGGAGCGCCGGCCAACCGCATTTCAGCAGCTGTGAAAGAATCGGGGCTTCACATTTCGACAGCAGCGGTTCCGGCTGATGCCAAACCGATTACAAGCGTCCGTGTCGCCTTGTTGAAAGACGGGGGGATGAATAAGCAGCAATCACATTCCGGCACGAAGCTGGCGTTGCAGCGTCTCGGCTTCCAAGTGGCCGAATTGACGCCTGTCGAAGTGGCGACGAACGGGCTTAATGGATTTGACGTCTTTATTTACAGCGGCACGGAAAATTTGATTTCTCTCAAATTGAGTGCTGCTAATAAAGAGTTTGGCTTGCAAAATGAAGAGCAGTACAATGCCTTTAAGGCAAACGTCACCGCGTTTGTCCAAAATGGCGGCAAATACATCGCTGTTGGCGCTGGGGCATCAAGAGCAACCAAAACACTCGGTCTCACCGACGATACAATTAACGTTGGGGGCTCGAACAGCAACGGCATCGTCCGTGTCGACTACAGCGGCACAGGGACGACAGCCGGCTACGGACAGAACGACATCGGCTTTGTGTATCGTCCGGTATGGTATACGAATACGGACAATGATATCGTCGAAGCGACATTTATAAACGATCCGGGCTTCTTCGTCGCCGGGCATTGGAAAAACCGCGATGCCGCCCAAGGGGCTGCTGTCATTGTCCGCGAACGAAACGCCGACGTCACGTTGATCGGGCTCGAAGCTGGATTCCGGGACCATACCGACTACCTATTCCGCCTGATGGCGAACGCCATTTGGGGAAACTAATGAATCAAAAGCGGGGGCTCCGACAATGGAGTTCCCGTTTTTGATTTGTCGCCCCGCTTTAGAGAGTTAGAGAAAAACCGCATTTTCTTTAAAATGGTTGATTCATGAACGCGTGGAAAGGCTGTTGATTCATTAGCGAAAGTCCCACACCGGAACATTTTTTTCTTAAATTACCAGTCTCTTAGGCGGAACCTCTATATTCTCCCTCCCATCAATCGAACTAGTCAGTTTTTCTTACTCTCCTCCCTATCTCTTAGACGGAAAGACTATTTTTTAATTCCTTATTGAAAATGATAATCATTTATATTATGATATTTAACGAAATTGATAATCGTTATCAAATGGAGGGATCCGATTGAATTCGTCCATCCTCTTTCTCACTGAGGAAGAAGAAACATATCGATATTTGCAAACGGTCGATCCATCGTTGGCTGGTTTGTTTTTGGCCACCTTGCCGAACAGCCGTCAACGCATAGCCAACCGACTGCTGCAGGCGCTTATTCGCGAACAGCTCCTCAGCCCAGATCGCGTTGTTTGGGAACAAACCGGCCACAAATTGGAGCTTTCCATCCTACTCTCTATGAAGAAACAAATCACAGCGGCGGTAATGGAACAGTTTTCCTTAGGGCAGTTTACCGTTGCGCGCCTTTGGCTGCTTGATCAGAAGGAGCGAAAGTCTCTCTCCTCTCCCTTGGAGCTGCTCGAGCTGCTTCAACGCGAAGGGCTCATCAGTTGTGCACCAAATTGGGACGAGTTTTGCGCCGAAATCGCCAACAGCGTGATCAACGACGCGCTTGCCCAAGCCGCGGCCGAGCGGCGCCGCTGTCGATGGCGCGATACATATGGAGCAACGTACTCGTCTTCGCTCGAGTGGGTGCGTGCCCAGCCGCGGCCGTTCAGCCCTCTCACCTTTTACGAACAAACGGTCATTGACGGGCATACACTGCACCCGTGCGCCAAAACGCGGCTCGGCTTCAGCGTCCAAGACATGATCGACTATTCGCCGGAATGGGAAGCGAAAGTCGCTCTCCCCTTGCTGGCGGTGCGTCGCAGCCATTGCCGTTTCGTTTCCTTTTCCTATGGACGGATGGCAGATTGGGTTTACGAACAAGATAAAACGTTGCAGTCCGTTGTGCAAAACACGTTGCGGGCATACGGCCTGTCTGAATGCGAATACGACGTCATCCCTGTCCATCCATGGCAATGGAAACACGTCATCCAACAGCGTTTCCAAAACGAACTGGCCGCACAAACAATCGTTCCGATCGATGGCGGCGTACTGCCTGCTTATCCGCTCGTTTCCGTGCGGACGTTCATGATCCCCGGCGCTTCCGGTGATCATTTGAAAACTCCGATCAATGTGCAAATGACGAGCGCCATCCGCACTGTATCTCCGGCGGCAGCGGCCAACGGACCACGCTTATCGCTTTGGCTGAACGATGTGCTCGTCAAAGAGCGGCTTGCCCCCCGCTTTCGGGTCGTCAGCGAAACAGCGGGCATCTCTTTCTCGCCGCAAGGTCGGACAGACAACGAGGATGCCGCTCTTGCCAAACAGCTCTCGGCCATCGTCCGAACCAATCCGGAGCGCGATTTGGCGGAAGGGGATATCATGATGCCAGCCGTGACGCTCCTTGCCCCTTCCTTCCTGAGCGGCAAACCGGTGGCAGCTGAGCTCGTTGAGGAATATGCAGCCAATCAGGGGGCAAGCTCCGTGCGCGAGGCGGCTGTATGGTTTTTCCGGCAGTATGCGGAAATGCTCGTTCCGCCGTTGCTCTTGCTTTTATGCAAGTACGGAATCAGCTTGGAAGCTCACTTGCAAAATAGCCTTCCTGTCTTTCGCTCCGGCGCGCCCCAGTCAATGCACGTTCGCGACTTGGGAGGAATCCGCCTTCATTGCGGCCGCTTCGGTCGCCATCGCTATCCGCTTGACGAGCTCGCGCCTTCAAGCATCGTGACAGCAGATCTTAACGAGTTGCGGCATACGTTCACCCATGCCGTCATTCACAACCATCTTGGCGAGCTGATCGCCTGCCTCTCCCGCACGTTCTCTATCGACGAGACACTTCTTTGGCAGGCCACAGCGGATGTAATGGAGAATGCATTTGCCGCGTTGACCCGTGACAGTGAAACAGAAGAACAGGCAAGGCAAGATCGGGACGCGCTCTTTTCCCCGGTGCTGCCGATGAAAGCACTTGTCGCTATGCGCTTAACCAATGATCTTCGCAACCGATTCATTGAAACAGCTAATCCGCTGGCCAAATGGAAAAGGGAGGAATGGGAACGATGAACACGCGTTTATCCCTCCGGACAGCTGATATCATCCTTTATCCATACGAACAAGAATGCGTCGAGTTCATCCAAAAACGATTTCCTGAACATCTCTCCGCTTATGTCCGCCATGTCATGCGGGCACGGACGACGATCTTGCAACGAACCGCAGCTGCGTTGCTGCGGGAGGACGTATTCGGTCTATACTCCCGTTCCTACAATTTGCAAGTGATCGACTCAGTGTATATCACGAACTGGCGCGGGCTGACGCCGGAATGGGAAGCGGTCGTCCGCCAGCTGCCGGCCGCCAACTTGCAGGAAGGGATCATGTATAAATTGTTCCCCGTTGCCCCCGGCCAATGTTTGCTGATCCCGATCCGCGGCGAATCCGCTTTCCGCCAATGCGACATCGGCGAGGAGGTCGTTTGGATCGGCGAAGGCATCCAAACGGTGCGGGACGCCCTTTCCTTCCTTTCGTTGCTAACGCCGCTCATCAAGGCGGCCGGCGAGGAACAAGCATGGGCGCAGCTGGCGAAAGAATTGGAAAACGGAACCTCCAACTTGGCGTTGGCTTATTGGCATTTTGAAAAGGAATGCCAAACGATGCGGAAGGAAGCGGACAACTTGTTCACCTATATCGAACAACGACAAAGCGATCCATCGTTTTGCCCGGCGCTGTTTTTCGAGCAACTTTGCATTGAAGGGCATCATCTTCATCCAGGCGCCAAAACGAAACTGCCGATGTCCCCTAAAGACGTATTTGCTTACTCGGCTGAGTTTGGCGGTCAACCGCAGCTGCGGATCGTCGCCGTCCGACGCAATTTGTGCGATTTCCACTTTGACGGATACGAGGATCCGAACACATTCCTGCTCGACCATTTTCCGTCGCTGCGCGGCCCGGTTGAAGAATGCTTCCAGCAAACCAAAAAGAAGCTAGAAGACTATGTGCTCGTGCCTGTCCATCCTTGGCAATACGAACATGTCATTCCTAACGTCTATCGTGCGGAATTGCGCGACGGCCTCCTTTGGCTGATCGAAGGAGCGGTGATCCCAACGCAGGCGACCGCCTCGTTCCGAACCGTTTTGGCGAAAGAAGCACCGCTGTATATAAAGACTGCCGTCCATAGTCAAATGACCTCGACGGTCAGGTCCATTTCCCCCCAGTCAGCCAACAACGGCGCAACATACAGCCGGCTGCTTCGCGCCATTTTGGAAAGAGAGAGGGACTTGTCCGCTATCTTTCTTCCTGTTTGTGAAATCGGCGGCTGCTCGTTTCGCTCTGAAGATCCAAATAAAGCACGGAACTTATCGGTCATTTATCGGGAAGGGCTGGATCGCTTTGTCAATGAAGGGGAAATCGCCATTGCCGGCACCGCTTTATACGCCTCGTCACCATTCAGCGGCCGGCCGATTATCAACGATATTATTGAAGCATATGCCAAGGGAATCGGCCGTCCATCATCTCAAGAAACGGCGCTTTCCTTTCTTCGCGAATACGTCGGCATCGCCGTCCGTGGCTTTCTAACGTTGCTCGTCAAGTACGGCATTGGCCTGGAAGGACACTTGCAAAATACCGTTCCCGTTTTCCGGCAAGGGAAACCGATGAAATTGCTGTTCCGCGACTGGGGAGGCATCCGTTTGTACCGGCCGCGCCTTGAGCGCCAAGGGTTCAATATCGATGTCCGTCCCGATTCAATCACGATTACGGATGATTTGCGAGAAGCGCAAAACAAAGTGTTTTATACAGTCTTTCAAAATCAGCTTGGCGAAATCATCCGTCATATCAGCCGCCAGTGGGGCATTGCCGAGGAACAATGCTGGATATGCGTCCGCCGCCAATGTGATGAGGTGTTTGCCAAATTGGCCAAAGACCCAAACCTAAAACGAGCAGTAGACGAAGACCGCCAGGCCTTATACCGGCCGCACATCGATCATAAGGCGCTGGCAAAAATGCGGCTGCAGCCAGAAGCGAAAACGTATTGTGTCGTTTCCGTTCCCAATCCGTTAGCAACGAGTCGATAAGGGGGAGTTGACATGCTTCTTACATCGAAAAAACCATCCCCCTCTTTTGCGCTATTTTGGCGCCCGTTCCGGATTTATTGGAGCGGAACGTTGCCGGCGCGCATCGGGGAGTGGGCTGATTTCGTCATCCTAAACTGGGCTGTGTTGCAGCTTTCCCGCTCGTCGCTCGATCTAGGCGTTCTCAACGTCTGCCGGCTGTTGCCGATCTTTCTATTCAGTTGGCTCGGCGGCGTGCTCGCCGACCGCCTGTCCCGGCGCCAAGTGCTTGCTGCCTCCTTGCTGGGCATGGCAGGTTTTACTTTGGTGATTGCTTGGTTGCTGCGCGAGCCGTCTTCATTAATTTGGCTGTTTGCCGCTGTCTTTGTCCGTTCGATCTTTATGGCCATGGAAACGACAGCGCGCAACGCCTATATCGCAGACCTTGTTCCAATCGAGGCGCTCTCCAGCGCCATTTCGTTGCATACCGCCGCTCTTCACATCGGGAAAATCATCGGCCCGGCAGCGGCCGGATGGGGGCTCTCTTCACTCGGCGGCGTTTCACTGCTTATCGTCTACAGCACGATGCTCGTTATCGCAGCTTTTGCTGTATTGTCATTAGAAGAGAGCCGCCCCCGCCGTCCAGCTGCGCGTCCAACAGACGGCAGCAAAGGGGAGGCGATCCGTTACATCAAGCGCACCCCGCTCGTTCGGGGGCTGCTTCTTCTTTCAATCATCCCGATGACGTTTGGCTTTGCCTATTCGGCGGTCACCCCTCTTCTTGTTGACGCGTTGGCCAACGGCGATGCCGGGGATTTCGCCGTGTTGCTCTCCGTCTCATCCGCCGGGGCATTGCTCGGCACGATCTGGCTTTCCTTCCGGCCGGTCGAGGCGATCGGCAAATGGCTCATCGTCTCTTTGCTCGCTTTTTCTCTATCGTTGCTTCTATGGATCGTCTTATTTGAACATTGGCTGCTTTGCTTAGCCGCCATGGCACTGGCCGGGTTGACCGGGCAGCTATACCGGACGTTATGCCGCCTGGCCATCCAGCTGGTCGTTCCGGATCGGTTGCGCGGACGGGTCATGAGCATCGCTTTAATGGACCGCGGCTTCATCCCGCTAGGCACCCTTTTGCTTACGACTCTTGCCGAGTATGTTGGAGCGAAAATCGCTGGCTATGCGATGGGATGGCTCTGCCTTCTTTGCGCCCTTGCCTTTTGGCGGCGAAAAGAACTATGGAACATCTCTACAGGAGGACGAATATGGAACGATTGAACACCGTCATTCAAGCCATTATAGAACGCAAGGCAAAACAGCAGGGCCCACTTTGCGCCTATGTATATGACTTAGACAACCTCCGCGTCCATACAGCAAGCTTGTCCGCCTCGCTTCCTCCTTCCGTCCGGCTCTTTTACGCCGTGAAAGCGAACGCGGATGAGCGCATCTTGAAAACAGTCGCGCCGTATGTCACCGGTTTTGAAGTCGCCTCAGGCGGCGAGCTGCAAAAAGTCCGCCGCCTGTTTGCCGATTCTCCAGTCATTTTCGGCGGTCCGGGAAAAACAGATGAGGAGCTGGCCGCGGCGATTGAGGAACGTGTTGCTCTCATTCATGTCGAAAGCGTATGGGAATTGCAGCGGCTGAATTGGATCGCCGCCAGGAGGCAAACAACCGTGCGTGTACTCCTGCGGGTCAATTTGCGGCAAGCCGCCTCAGGCGCCACATTGCATATGGCGGGAAAACCGACCCAATTTGGCATCGACGAACAACATATCGCCGAAGCGATCCATACGGCATTGACTCTTCCGTCTATTGATCTGCAAGGATTCCATTTTCATTCGATGTCCAATCATACCGACGAGCAGGCCCATCTTTCTTTTATCGAAACGTGCCTGTCATTTGTCGCGCAAGCGGAAACGACGTACGGGCGGCGGTTTTCGGTCGTTAACGTCGGAGGCGGAGTCGGCGTGCATTACAACGAACCGGACCGGCAATTTCGTTGGAATTGGTTTTCCAAAGAGCTGAACCTGTTGCTGCGCCGTCAAGCCCCCCCTCATTGGACAGTCATTTTCGAGCTCGGCCGCTTTATTGCCGCCCATAATGGGTATTACGCCGCGGAGGTGCTCGACCTGAAAACCAATTACGGAACGCATTTTGCGATTATTCGCGGCGGCACCCACCATCTTCGGCTGCCGGCAGCCTGGAAAATGAACCATCCCTTTCTCGTCATTCCTATTGATGAGTGGCCATACCCCTTTAACCGCCCATCTTTACATAACCAGCGGGTGACGTTAGCTGGCGAATTGTGCACGCCAAACGACATATTGGCTCGGGATGTGCCTTGCGCCCGCCTTCGCGTTGGCGACATCGTATTGTTCCGCTGCGCCGGCGCCTACGGCTGGGACATTTCTCATCATGATTTTTTAAGCCATCCGCATCCGGAATTTATTTACCTCGAATCGTCGATGTAAAAACAGCGGGCCTCCACTCGGAAGCCCGCCTTTTTCCATTGTTTACACCGTCGGTTTTTCCGTTGTCACATACGTCCCAGCGATAAAATCGTGAATCGACCGTTTGTCTTCTCTTGCAGCTACCATAATCGCACTAATAATGAGACCAATGCCAAACGTGATAAAGTATACGAGTCCGCCAACGAACGTGCGCAAAAACATCGTGCCGACCCCAACTTTTCCGCCGTTGACTTTCGCAATCCGGATGCCAAGCATCCGCTTGCCGACCGTATATCCGTACCAAACAGCCGGGACGATTAACGCGTAAAGGATGTTCGCTAATGACGTAAACCAGTTCGTTTCCCAACTGCCAGTGATGAAATAGCCGATGATCGAAATCGGAATGCCAACGACAATCGCATCCAACAAGTTAGCCAACAGCCGCTTCCAAAATCCAGCCGGATTCGTCACCGCCATATGTCTTCCCTCCTGTTGCCTTTTCTATATTGTATTCGCAATCAACAGCGTAATTGTCTTTATTTTAACCTGAATTGTGGAAAGGAATCTATACTATAGTTTGGTGTTTGCCGCCATTATTGGGCAGCAGGAGTGAATGCGTCTTTTCACGATCCGTAAAAAAGATAGCCCAAAAGGCCATTTTTGCAACCGAGACACAGTTGGCTGCCGTGCCGTTTCATACATAAAGAAAAAGCAGCTTGTGAAGCGGATCGATCATCCGAATACAGGCGGCTTTTCCCCTCGTTTAGCCAAGCTTGGCCACCACCGCCGAAAAATCGTCCGGAAGCGGCCCTTTTTGCGCAAAATGGCGGCGCAGATGGTCCAAAAGCACCTGCTCGTCCAATAAAATATGCGGCGTTAGCGCATCGCGGAACGCTTCAATCTTTTGCCGAACGGATCCCGCCCCCCCTTCAATCGCCCCGTCGGAATACAACACAAGCGTCGCCCCCGGCTCGTAGCGCAACCGGCCGCTGTCGACAAAAAGGCGCGGAAGCAGCCCGATCGGCGCGCAGCCGCGGTCCAACTCCGCCACCGTTCCGTCCGGTTGGAACAAAAACCCCGGCGGATGGCCGGCTGATGCATATTCAATCATCCGTTCCTTGACATCCACAAGAACATACACGGCGGTGAAATAATACGTCATCCGCCCGTTTTCATGGTACAACTGGCGCATATGGCGGTTCAACTCGCGAAACACTTCCGTCGGAACGATCCCTTTGCGGATGACGCCGTTTAAGAGCGAGCGGACCGACATGCAAATGAGTGAAGCCGCTGCCCCATGACCCATCACATCCATTAAAAAAATGCCGTACCGCTGTTTGTCGATCGGATACCAGGCGTACATATCGCCCCCCAGCTCCCGTGATGGGATGTACGTTCCGGCAATCTGGATTCCTTTGGCCGACAACGGCTTGCTCAACACGCGCTTTTGCACCTCGCGGGCCAGCCGCAAGTCATCTTTCATCGCTGCGATGTATGGGTTCTCATAAGTTGGACCGGCAAATAAAAACAAGTAAAAAGCGATTCCTCCATCATGGCCAGGCACAGCCCGCACCGTCGTCTGCCTGACATAGACCGAACCGTTTTTCCGCCGCCAGCGCACCCACCCCCTCCATTCTCCACTTTCCCCAGTTCCCGCTTGAATCACCTCATAAAGCCAGGCCTCGTAATAACCCGCGTAAAGCGTATGCAGCGGCTGACCGACAATCTCTACACCATGGCCAGTGATTTTTGTGAACGCCGGATTGACAAACTGAACGACAAACTGGCCATCGGTTACGAGCATCGCCTGTTCCATCGCTTTGTACACTTGTTCAGCGAGCTGCCGTTCATTCTCGTTTCGCTTTGCTTCTGTCAGATCAGCGACAACTCCGCTGACGAGCCTCACTTCCCCGAATTGGCCAAGCACAGGAAACGTCCGTTCAAGCACCCAGCGGACGGAGCCATCCCGCTGATTGATGATGCGATACGTTTGGGCACCCGCATCCGCCCCCGAAAGAAGCGACCATTTTCTTTCCGCCTTGGCGCGGTCATCCGGGTAGGACACTTTTGCCCATATGTCTTGATCGCGGTAAAAGTCGTCCGGAGGCAGGCCGTACAGCTGCTCGCATGATGACGAAATGAACAAGAGCCGCCTTTGTTCCGGCGCTGCGAGCCAATACACATAATCGCCCGGCCCAACGAATACATTCATTTTTTCCAAGCCGAGAAGCAACTCTCGCCACGCGAGGTGGTCATAACGTTGAACATGTTCCCAAAACCCATCCACCATAGAACGTCATTCTCCACTGAAATAATCCATGGCTTCCTTCTCTGTGGCAAATAGTTTGATAAACGAAGAAAATTTGACGATATGGAAAATTTCTGCAAGCGACCCTTCCACTCCGGCAATGACCAACTCTTTTTGTCGGGCTCTCGCCGCCATGACGCTGTCAGCGATGACCCCGAGTCCGGCGCTGTTAATGTATTTGACCCCCTCCATGTTGACGATCAATTGATCCGCCTGTTTGTCCAGCAACTTTTCCAGCGCTTGACGGAACGATTCGACATTGTTTAAGGTAATATCTTCTGCCCATGTCAGCGTGCAAATTGCCCCTTGTTTTGTCTCCATCTTGTTTCCTCCAATAGTCACTCTTTTTTTTTTTGCATTTGCACATGCAAAACAAGACGTTGTTTCCCGCTTGCTTCACGTATACATCGTCGACGATATGGGTGATCAGCTGCAGCCCCCTGCCGCGCGGCCCAGTGTTGACGACATCAGTTTGGGCTACGGAGAAGCATCCTCCTCGCTGTTTGACAATGATCATAAACTGTCTCGCATCAATTTTCCAAAATATCCTAAATGGCAGTTTTCTCGTTTTTTGACAATATTCATACGCATTCGTGCACGCTTCCTCTGTCGCGAGCCGAAGAAAAAGGCAATCGCGCGGCAAAAACCCCATTCTCTTCGCCAGTTCCTCGGTAATGTCCATCGCTTTTAAAATGTCCGCCGTTTTCACGATCGCCATCGTTCGGATCATGGCCTTGGGCTTCATCGGCATTCCCCTATCCTTGTTATGCTTATGCGCCGGCCAAAGCAACATGGCAGCTTTTCCACTATCCCACGTTCCAGCGCTGGGGAAAACGGATTCGAATGCTATTTTTCTCCTTTATTGTTCCATCTATCGAAAAATAGTTCTTATTTACTACAACTCATTATAATACAAAATGGGGTTCATTCCAATTTCCTACATCCAAAAAAAAAGACATCATGGCACCCATCGTCCAATGATGTCCCCTTAGCGGCGCTGCCGGTGGTGGTTTAGTTGATACACAAGGGCGATCAACTGCGACCGGTCATTGACGCCAATTTTTTGAAAAATGTTCGTAATATGATTTTTCACGGTATGGACGCTAATGAACAACCGTTCTGAAATTTCGCGGTTGCTGCAGCCTTGAATGAGCAGCTCCAATACATCCATCTCCCGGGCTGTCAACTGCTCGGACAGCATGTCGATATTGACCGTCCCATCATTCCCACCGTGGGCCTTGCCGCTAATCATCATCGCACCAATCGCGGCCAGCGCCGTCATATACACTTCCGCCTCTTTCGCTTCCCTTCCTTTCTTTATATGAACGGCGAGAACGCCATAGCGGCCATCGCCGACGAAAAACGGCACTTCCATCACCGATTTGCCCTCGACATCAAGCAACGCCGGCACCTCGCTTTTCGCCTTCTCGCCGTGACAGCCATAGCGACGGCAGACATCATCCCGATAACGAACGGCCATTTCTACGTCCATCGCTCCTTCGTGGACAACGGCTGTTTGGCCATCGCTAGACCATACCACGCAGACGAAATCGCCGTAAGCGAGCTCCGCGGCGAATTCGGCCATCATCCGGATGATTTCTTCCTCGTTCTGCACCATACGCATGGCCCGTCCAATTTCCATCAACATCGAAAGGCGCATCAAATGGCGGTCCATTTTCATATCGGCCTCTGTACATTTAGCCAGAAGCAGCCAATGTTGAACGAGGGCGGAGCCGACCGAACGAAGCGCCGCTGGCAGTGAAGAGGCCGCCTCGCTGCCGATCATGACCCATCCTTCCATTGTTTTCCCGTACATCGCCGGATACGCAATCATCGCTTTCGGGCGGATGCCATGGCGGACAAAAAAGGAAAAGCGTGGATCCAAAGCGGCATCTTGAACGTAAACCGAACGAAGCGGCGGCTTCGAAGACGAAAGCGGCGGAAACAACGCATCGATCATCTTGCCGCGCAGCTTTCCGGCCTTTTCCCCGCTTGCCGCCGCCACCATCCATCCTTGCGGACACTTGGCGATATACAACGCCATATCGACGCGTTCATCGAACGCCCGCAACTCAAAAAGCAGCTTGTCCACGTCCGCTAGGGCGGAGCTGTCCGTGACCACTGCTTCGAGCCGTTTTCCGTATTCACAGCATTGCTGCTTGCGGCGCTCGCCGCTGATTAATTCCCCGCATATGACCGCCATCTTTTCTATATCTTTTAACTTCGCTTCGACTGCCCGCGCCGGCAGCGCCACCGATCGTTCGATGGCTGACACCCACTTTCCGCCGGCTGCCAGCGGCTGTTCGCAAATGAGCCATTTCGTCTCTTCCTCGATAAACACGCCCGCCCAAATCCAATATTCCGCCTTCTCATCGACAAACACGGGAGCGACGATGCTTTTCATGCCAAAACGCCCGACCGGTACGACCGATGGACGCTGCCATCCGTCAATAACAAGTTCTCGCGGGCAGAAAAACGATGGCGCTTCCCTTTCAGCTGCAAACAAAACGAGCTCCGCCAGCTCGGTCATATTCGATACTTTCGTCACGGGAGCGCCGTGATCATCGACGATAAGCATGCTCAACTCCGTCAATGCCGCGTATGCATCTTGAATATATTGCAACGATTCACGGATCACCACGCCTTCAACTCTCCTACAACTCGTTTTTACCCCTATCTATTATGGACAAATAACTGGCAAGAAATCAAGCTTTAACCCCCTGCGACAGCAAAAACAAACCGGCGCCGGCGGCCCGCACGAGATAGCGGGCGCCGCGCCGGAAAAGAGTTTTTGCGCCAAACAGAGCGCACCATCAAGAACAGGCCCAAGCATTTCGGGCAGCTTGGAAATGAACATCACCAATCGATGCACAATTCAAGAGCATGGAGACAATCAGCCAGTTGCCGCTTAATCTCCGCCAGCGCTTCCTCCGTCTTCGCTTCTGCGCGTAAGACGAGAATCGGCTGCGTGTTCGACGGCCGCACCAACCCCCAGCCTTCCGGGAACTGGATGCGGGCGCCATCGACGTCAACAACCGGATAGCGGCCAGCGAACCGGTTTTTCACCGCAGCAATGGCAGCTGGTTTTTTCTCTTCCGGACAAGCAACTCGCGTCTCCGGCGTCGCCGCGTACCGCGGCACATCGGCAAACCACTCGGACAGCGGGCGCTCATCGTGCGACAGTAATCGAAGCAGGCGCCCAGCGGCGTACAGTGCATCGTCATAGCCGTAAAACTCATCATTGAAGAACAAATGGCCAGACATTTCACCAGCAAACGGGATCTCCGGACGACGGCGCAACGTCGCTTTGACGTGCGAATGGCCGGTGCGATGGAAGAACGGTTTCCCGCCGAGCCGCTCAATTTCCTCAACAAGCGCTTGCGAACATTTCACTTCAACGGGCGCGTCGGCTCCCGGATAGCGCTTAAGAATCTCGCGCCAGAACAGCACCATCAGTTGGTCGCCCCAACGGATCGCACCCGTTTCATCCACAACCCCGATCCGATCACCGTCGCCGTCAAACGCGATGCCAAGATCAGCCTGCTCCTTGCGCACCATCTCAATCAAGGCCGTTAAGTTCTCCGGCACGACCGGGTCCGGATGATGGTTCGGAAACGTTGGATCGGATTCACAGTAAAGCGGGACGACATCGCATCCCCACTCTTTGAGCACTTGTGGCGCAATGATCGATGGGGTGCCGTTGCCGCAGTCGACGACGACCTTCAGCTTGCGCGGACCGAGTTGGATTTTCTCCTTCAACATATTGATATATGCCGGAGCAAGGTCCAACGTTTCCTCGCGCCCGCGCGCTGTTTCAGGCCGCGGCTGTTCCTGGCTGAGCCGCTCCATCGCCCGCCGCAACGCTTGGATGCGCTCGCCATAAATTGTCGTTTTTCCCATGGCGATTTTAAATCCGTTCTCATCCCCTGGGTTATGGCTGGCGGTGATGATCATGCCGCATGGAATGTTCGTGTAGTATAAGCTGTAGTAAAACATCGGCGTCGTCGAAAGCCCAATATCGACGACATCGCAGCCGCCATCGAGCAGCCCATCTTTGAGCGCCCGATGCAAGCCAGGCGATGATAGACGATTGTCATGACCGACAACCGCCCTCTTCTCGCCTTCCTTTTGCATCATGTCGGCAAAGGCCCGTCCGAGCCAATACGCGAACGACTCATCGAGCTCCTCTCCGGCTCGTCCGCGGATGTCGTATTCTTTAAACACGTGTGCCGGCCATGCGAACGGTTTCGTTGTTGACGTATTCATCGACAACCACCTCCACCGAAATCGATTGAGCGATTGCTGCTGTTAACAAGTACGACAATGTTGACTCCGCCCCCCGATTCGGGTTCGGGCCGTTCGGGCCAAGCCCGTCGCAGCAACTGCCGTCGCTTGGGTCGGCAAGCGGCGCGTTGCCGTCGTTTTGTCCGTAAAACCAAGCGAGGCAGCGGCGGACGACGCCGCGATAACGCTCGTCGTCCGTTGCCCAATACGCTTCGCGCGCCGCCAAAGCGAGCTTCATCACATCAAGCGGCTGTTGATCCCAATCGGCGCGGTAGCGGCGGCTGCACCAGCCGCGGTTGCCGACCGGACGGATGACACCTCCCGGTCCGCTCATTTTTTCAATAAGGAAAGCAAGGCTTTTTTCCGCCACTTCCTTCACCTCATCCCGAGGCGCGCGCCGATATGCCGTCCAAAGCGCCCACGGCAGCACCCCGTTGGCGTACGTCAACTCCGGCTCATACCAATACCAATCGTCGCCAGCATGCTCCCAATACGCCGCAAGCAGCCGCTGCTCAAGCCGTGCAGCCAAAGCTGCCACTTCCTCTTGATCGACGCCAAGCGGGCGTCCTTCTGTCAATAAGACGCCGCAAGTGGCCACCCCCCAGGCGACGCCGCGCAGCGAACGAAGCTCCCAAGCCGCCGGCATGGCCCGCCGCAACATATCTGCTGCCGCCTCGCGCCGCGCCGGATCGCTGAGGCGAACGTAAGCCAACGCCGTCGCCCAAAACGACCGCCCGAAGCAGTCGTCTGACGGCGTTTCCTCTTCTTTTGTCCGATCGAAGAAAAAGTTGTTATGGAACGTGCCATCATCGTTTTGCGCCCAAAGCAAAAACGCCAAATACCGGTCAAGCAAACGGTGCAGCCGCTCTTTCTCTCCTTTGTCTTCACATAGCGCCATCCATTCCAGGCACGCCCAGATGGCGCGGGCGTTGTCATCGGTCGAATAACCCTCGCGACGGCGCGGGATGCGGCCAAGGCTATGCTCAAGCAATCCGGTGTCGTCAGTCATGCGCTCGAGATGGTCGAACTTAATGACTGACGGTGCCAATGGTCTTCACCTCCCCACGTTTCGCGTCGCACATGCGCGCAAACAAGGCGACATGCTGTTCGCCGACGCGCGGCCAATGCGTGTTTGCCCCGATTTGGCGCACCTTTTCCTCCCATCGCTTCAGCGCCGCCTCGTCGGCCAACAGCTGCCCGAGCCGCTCTTCCCAGGTGGTCGTATCGCCATACGGCAACAACAGCTCTTCACAACCTTGCAACAAATCGCGCGCATGCTCATACGGCGTCGAAACGACCGGACGGCCGACACCGACCGCATAGGCAAGCGTGCCGCTTGTGATTTGCTGCATGCCCGGGTACGGGGTGACGTATAGATCGCACGCCGTCAAATAATCGATCAATTCCTCTTCGCTGAAATACCGATCTTCCATGTAGACATGGAGCTCAAGCCCTAAACGGTGAATGAGCGATTTCAACTCCTCGCGATATGCTTCTCCTTCCCTCTTTTTCACTTCTGGGTGCGTCTGTCCGGCGATGACATACAGCGCTTCCGGCACCTTGCGCACAACGCCCGGCAATGCGGCCAAGACCGATTCAATCCCTTTGCCGCGGCTGAGCAGCCCAAACGTCAACATCACTTTGCGGCCGCTGAATCCGAGGCGTCGGCGAAGCGAATCGCGATTTTCGCTGCTTGGGCCTGGAGCACCGTGCGGAATGTAGACAATTTTTTCTTCCGGCAGGCCAAACGCTTTGACCAAATACGGAATCGCCTGCCGGTTCATGACGATGATCGCATCGCTTGCCGCCGCGATTTTCTCTTGAATCGGGCGATACGGCAACGGCGGGTCGGCAAACACCGTATGGAACGTCGTTACGAGCGGCTTGTTGAGCGCGGCGATGAAATCAAGAATGTATTCGCCCGCCTCGCCGCCGAAAATGCCGAACTCATGCTGCAATAAAACGACGTCGATGTCGCTTTCATTCACCCTTTTGGCCATCTCGGCATACGCCGCGCGGTTTTGCGCCGGAAGCGGCCAATACGCCGGGTTGTGGCGATAGGCGTCATCGCCGTCGCTTTCGTTGTACAACACGATGACGCGGTCGCCGTCGGACGGGCCCCGGACGCCGTCAATGCTTTGTCGCAAATGTTCCGTAAACGTCGCCAGCCCGCACCGCCGCGGCGGGTACGTGCTGACGTAGGCAATTCGAATCATGCTTGCACCGCCTCCTTGAACTGATTAATAATCGAATCTTCGAACACTTCTCCCGCCGGCGTCACCGTCCGATAGCCGAAAATGCTGTTTTGCAAACGGCTGCGGTCACGAATGACAGAGCGGTCCCAAACGATTGTCTGCGCGCAATGGACGCGGGCGCCAATTTGGCAGCGGTCGCCGATGACCGCATTTGGGCCAATGACAGCCTGCGGACCGATTTTCACGTGGTCGCCGATGAGCACAGGCGGCACAAACAAGACGCCAGACCCAATCTCCACGTTTTCACCAACAAACACGCCCGGTTGAATTTCACGTCCTTTGAGCGGAATCGGAAACTCCCGGCTCAACGCATCCCAATGCACTTGGCGGTAGCGGGCCGGCGTCCCCATATCACGCCAGTATCCGGTGCTGACGATGCCATATACACCGACATTCTTCTCGATCAGCAGCGGGAATGTTTCACGCTCGATCGACACTTCCCGCTCAGCCGGAATATAACGCATCACGTCCGGCTCGAAAATATACATGCCGGCATTGATGCGGTTCGATGGCGCTTCTTCGCGGCGCGGCTTTTCGACAAAGCGTAAAATTTGCCCACGATCGTCTTGTTCGACCACCCCATAGGAAGAAGGATCGTCTACTTCCGTTAAGACAATCGTCGCCAAACCGCCATGTTGACGATGGAAATCAAGCAGCGGGATCAATTGCGGCAAATGCACAATGTCGGCGTTAAACACGAGAAACCGTTCCTTCAGCCAGCGCTCGGCGTTTTTGATCGCCCCAGCCGTTCCGAGCGGGAACGGTTCGAGCGCGTATGTAATCTTGACGTTCCAGCGCTTCCCATCTTCGAAATAGCGACGGATCACTTCTGAACAATGATGTGCGGCGATGACAAATTCGTTGACTCCTTGGTCGCGAAGATGAACGATGAGGTGTTCAAGCCATGGCCGGTTCGCAATCGGGGCCATCGGTTTGGGGATGTTTTCGGTCAATGGACGAAGACGCGTACCTAATCCTCCTGCCAGCAACAATGCTTTCATTTCGTCATCCCTCCATATCTTTTTTTCACAAAAATAGACACCTTTTTTGACGGATGAACGAGAAAATGAAAGTAGTTCATAGATTGCTAGCACTCGGCTGCGATGGTTGCTAATAATAATATACATAATATTCCTCCTTCTATGCAAGCGAAATAATTGTCGGATGGTGTCGATGAGGAATGATTGATGCTTGCAAATTTCAAAACTTTCATTTTCTCGTTCTTCTTTTTCTTTGCGGTATAATGAGTATCGTTAATGCTATATATATGTGAGGGAGGAGGAGAATACGCCATGATTTCTTCATCATCTTTCCGTTACCATGTTGGCATTGCCGGTGCCGGCGCATTCGCTGAATTTCTCGCCGGCGCGCTCGCCCCACTTCCTTCCTTCCATCTCGCCGCTGTCGCCGGGCGGACGGACGAAAAACGCCAGCGCGTCATCGACGCCTATCGCCGCCGTCAGGCACAGGCGGGCGACGTGCGCGAATACCGCGAAGCTGAAGAATTGATCGTTGACCCGCATGTTGACATCGTCATTCTCACCACCCCGCCGCATTTGCACGCCCCGCTTGCCAAGCGGGCGCTTGAGGAAGGCAAACATGTGTTGCTTGAAAAGCCAGGCGGCCTCACCGCCGAGGCGCTGCGGGCGAACATCCAGCTCGCCGCCCGCCAAAACCGGGCGTTGGCGGTCAATCTCGTCCTTCGCTACCACCCGCTCGCAGAAGCCGTCAAGCAACTCATCCACCGCGCGTTTCTTGGCCCAGTGGACTACGCAAGCCTTCACAACGCGGCTCACCGTGTCGCGGAAGGCCATTGGTTTTGGGACGAGCGGCGAAGCGGCGGCATCCTGATCGAGCACGGCGTCCACTTTTTTGAAGTCGGACGCGACTGGTTTGGCGAAGCGGCTTCCGCACGCGGATTCGCGTTGCGAGAACCAGACGGCACACGGCCGCGCGTCGGCGCTACGGTGATTCATGAAAGCAACGGCTGGCGCATCCCCGTCCATTATTACCACGGCTTTACGATGGACCCCGCCGCTTCGGAATCGACGCACTGGGACATTCATACGGCACGCGGGCGCATCGTGCTTGAAGGCTGGATTCCGACGCAGCTATCCGTCTCCGGCCTCGTCTCAACCGATGAGGCAGCGCATATGGACGCTTTGCTTGATGCCATTCCGAAACAACCGTCCTCCCGCGCCATCGAACAAGTCAGGCAAGCGGCCAACCGCCTGTTGCCGTCGGTTCCACGGTCAGACGCCCCGCGCATCCCGTACGAGCGCACCGTGGTGCTCTCGGACCGCCACGGGTGGTACGAAGCGATTGCCCAAACGCGCTTTCTTGATTTTTGCCGTTTGATCGAGAACCCGAGCTGGCGCGTCCTCGTCACTGCCGAAGACGCCGCCGCCGACCTCGCTTTGGCGGAAGCGTGCACCGTTGCAGATGAAGAAACCGATCCGCTCGGCATCCGTTAACACAACGAAACAAAAAGGAAAGGTGTCCCAAAAAGATCGGGGCACCTTTTTTGATTGCCGTATATAATTGTTAAAAAGCAATATATTGCGTTTCGCTTCTTGAACATCGCCCTTTGGCGTCAGACTCTTGGCGGGACGGTATCGTTCCCACCTTTTTAATTAAGAAGGACGGAACCTTTTCACCAGGCGCTCCGTATTCTCAACTGAAATCGATGACAAGGAGGAGAACTTGTTGTTCAAAAAACTGTTAAGTTCTATCGGCATCGGAGCAGCCACTGTTGATACGAAATTAGCGAAAGCGCAATATGTCCAAGGCGAAACAGTCGAAGGGATTGTCGACATTCGCGGCGGCAGCATCGAGCAGCATATCGACGAAATTTACTTAGCGTTAGTGACGACCTACCTTCGAGAAATCGATGATAAGAAACACGAGGAAAAAGCGGTGCTGGCAAGGTACAAAGTAAGCGGCTCGCTGACGATTGGGCCGAACGAAACGAAAACGATCCCGTTTCAATTCGCCTTGCCGTACGACGTGCCCGTCACGCTCGGCTCTTCGCGGGTATGGCTGCAAACCGGCCTTGACATTAAAATGGCGCTCGACCCGCAAGACCGCGACCATCTCGCCATCGAACCGCACCCGCTCGTCGCCGCGTTTCTCGAGGCAGCCCGCCAATTAGGATTCCGCCTCCACCATGTGCAGTGCGAACAAGCGCCGCGCTATTGGCAACGGCGGTTGCCGTTTGTCCAAGAGTTTGAATTCAAGCCGGCAAGTGGACCGTTCAAAGGCTGTCTTGATGAATTGGAAGCGATCTTCTTTTTGTCTGAAAACAGCGTAGAAGTCTTGCTGGAAATCGACCGCAAGGCACGTGGACTTTCTGGGTTGTTCGCAGAGGCGCTCGATATGGACGAGACGTTTGTCCGGTTCACATACGGCACAGGCGACATCCCGGCATTGCCGCAATTACTGGCAGATGCGATCCAGAAGTACAGTTAGACGGAAAAAACGAAAAGGGCCGTCCGCCATCTTTTTCCTTCCGCTTCTGAAGTTTGTAGGTGGGGCATAGGTTGCACATCTATCCCTGTAAATGATTTCTATTTGTTTCAAAAAAGGATGGCAAAAGCAATAAATCCCGTTTCTCCCTATCCGAGAAACGGGATTCCTTCCATCATGATCCCCGAACAAGCAACGCACAGCACTCGACATGGGCCGTATGCGGAAACATGTCCACCGGCTGGACGGTTTTCAATGTATAGCCGAACGAGACTAGCTCCGTAATGTCTGACGCAAACGTCTCCGGATTGCACGAGACATACACAACCCGCTCCGGCCGCGCCCGGCCGATTTTGCGCATCACCTTCCCGCCCGCCCCCGAACGTGGAGGATCCAAAAGCAGCAGCTCCGGCCGCCCGAACTGTTCCAACACTTCATCAATCCCGCGTCTTGCATCCCGAGCCAAAAAGTACGTATTATCAATGCCGTTGTCCTTCGCATTTCGCTTCGCCGACTCAATCGACGTTTCAACAATTTCAATGCCAGCTAACGCTTTGACCCGTTTCGCAAATGGCAGGGAAAACGTCCCGACTCCGCAAAAGAGGTCGATCATGTTTTCATGAGGCTGCGGTTTGCCCATCTCCAACGCCAGTTCAACCAATTTGGCCGCCTGCACTGGGTTTGTTTGAAAAAACGTATCAAACCAAAGGCGGTAGCGGAAGCCGCACAATTCATCGTAAATGAAATCACGTCCGGCCAACACATGGGTTTGTTCCGCTTGGGTGCGGTCCGCCCACGCCCGATTCTCGAGCCAAAGCAAACTTTTCACTTGCGGGAGCATTTTGGTGATCCGCTCCGTCAAATCGGCCGCCGCTTCTTTCAGATCCCCTTCCGGCGCCTCGGTCGCAAAGAGCGCCACCATCACCTCTCCTGTCGCAAACGACTCGCGCACCATGACGTGGCGAAGCAGCCCTTCGTGGGTATCTTTGTGATAACCAGGCAGCTGATGATCGCGCGCCCAACGCGCCACCTCCATGGCCGCTTTGACGATCTTCTCGCCGGCAATGAGGCATGTCTCCAACGAAATGACTTGCCGGAAGTTCCCTCGCTCGTGCAGTCCAAGCAACCCTTCCGGAGAAAACGTAAACTCCATTTTATTGCGGTAATGCCACGGATGTTCCATGCCAATCGTATCGCGGACAACGCCAGGGTCAAATCCGTGCTCTTTCAAGAGCGTCTTGACATGCTCCGTTTTATGGCGCAGCTGCCCTTCATAGCGCCAGTGCTGCCAGACACAGCCGCCACAGCGGTCAAAGTGCGGACACGAAGGCGCAAGCCGTTCCGGATGCGGCTCAATCACTTCTTCCAACCGCGCCTGAACTCTGCGCCGTTTTGGCTCATCGACAACGACTCGCACCTTCTCACCGGGAAGTGTAGACGGAATGGCGAGTTTGAGCTTCTTTCTCTTTCCGTCCTCTTCACGCCAAACGACGGCTTGTCCAATTCCTTTTTTATCCAACTGATGAACTTCTGCCACAAACGAATGTTTCGTCACACCGCCCAATGGTTTCCCTCCTTTTCGAAATGAATCGGCCTTATTTCATTCTTGAGTGTATTGTGCACTTTGTCGCAACGGACTTATGCTTGGCGGAAACATACGTTTTTCATTATAACAAGGAACGACTTTCATTGAAAACGGCAGAACATCATTCCCGATCGATGGGAGCTGCATTCGTTTTCATTTGCTTTTAACACTAAAAGGTGATATATTTATTTTGAAACCTATTGGTGTCATATCCAGTGAATGGAGGAGTTCTTGTGGAAACCAAGCAAACATTGCCGGAAATCCGCAAAACGATTGTGCTGAATGCCCCCATTGAAAAAGTATGGAAAGCGGTGGCGACCTCCGAAGGTATTGCGGCGTGGTGGATGCCCAATACGTTTGAGCCGATTTTAGGTCACCAGTTTGTTTTGCACGCAGGGCCATTCGGCGATTCGCCATGCAAAGTGACAGAGCTCGATCCACCTAACCGCTTGGGGTTTGACTGGGGAAAGGATTGGCACCTTACGTTTGAATTAAAAGCATTAGAAGACGGAAAAACAGAATTCACCCTGATCCATTCCGGATGGGATGCGGACAAAACAACCGAATTTGGGCAGCCTCACACAGTCGTTCGCAAGATTATGGATGACGGGTGGGAGAACATTGTCAACCAAAAACTTCCTGCATATCTCAAAGGATAAACGGACCGTTTCCGTGCCAAAACACGATGTGTTTCACGCCATCGCCGATCCGACTCGCCGCCAGATGTTGCAGCTGCTGGCCGACAACGAGCTGTCGATCGCCGCGATTGCCAAATCGTTTCCGATCAGCCGTACAGCCGTCAACAAGCACCTTCATATCCTAGCGGAAGCAGGTTTAGTGAGCCGTCGAAAAGCCGGGCGCGAAACGAGGTACAGATTCAATCCCGAACCCTTCGCCGAATTGAAAACATGGCTTTCCTTCTTTGAACAGTATTGGGATGAACGGCTTGCGGCTCTCAAGCATTTGGTGGAAGCGGATGAGGAGTCATCATGATGACAAAAATCGCATGGATTCACGGGGGCGCAAAGGCGGTTTCAATGACGACGAACAGCTGCATCTTATAGAGGAAGGAGAACGGGAAGATGGATCCTTTCATCTCTTGCCCGCAGTGCACGAATCCCATTACTGTTAAAGATGTCATGCATTTTTCTTCGCCTTGGACCATGAAATGCCCGTATTGCGATGTGAAGCTGAAAGAAACGAGAATCACGCCGTTTTTGCTGCTGGCCGCAGCCGGCATCGTCCCGTTGTTTCTTTTCCTGACAGTCCAAATCAAGGCGTTTGCAGCAGCTTATTGGCCCGTGGTCGAACACGTGCCAACAATCATCGTGTTTCTCGTCACACTCTATCCCATTTATTGGATGTATGAGCGGGCAAACGCCATCATTCTGTGTAAAAAGGGACGCTTTCAGGTGAAGAAAAAAGAATGACCGCCGAAAAAGGAATTCATAGAAAAAGGGTCTCTAGAAGGCTGATGGAAAAACAGTTGTTTCCCTTGATTGATGGGGAAACGTGCGAAAAGCAAAACCGACGCGACAGGTTTCTCTACTTAAGAAACGATTCTAGGAAACGGTTGCACTAGCAAATCACCGCTCTCCTAGTGAATCGATGGTAATAGAAAAAGGGTGTCCCAAAAGCAACGGGACACCCTTGACTGCTAGAAGACCGGTGAACAATCACCTCACCTTCACAGCAAAACGTTTTTTTAGGAAAGCAAAATCAAACGAGGCAAGACTCCTCCGCTTCAGGAACGATCGGTTTCGCGCCGTATGCTCTCAACACCACCAACCTCACCAACGTACGGTGAACCTTAGACATGGATGGCTGCAACAAGGCGATCATCATAAAGCTTCCTTTTTCTTTTCTCCGGCTTTCTTATACCCATTTTCCCAGAACGCCGCGTTTTTGATTCCGTATTTTGACGCATTGAACTCTGGATCTTTGCCTTGCTTCAGCTGTTCTTCGTAATCTTTTAAGGCCATATAGGCTGGTTTAAACAACAACAGGATCGCAATCAAGTTGAGCCAAACCATGATTCCAAGCCCGATATCGCCCATCGCCCACGCCGTCGTCGCCGTTTTGACCGTTCCATAGAACGTGGCCGCCAAAAAGACGAGCTTCAAGGCAAAGAAGGCCGTTCCCCTCTTTTCACTGCGCACCAAATAGGCGAGGTTCGTCTCGGCAATATAGTAATACGCGTACATCGTCGTAAACGCGAAGAAGAACAGAGCGATCGCAATAAAGGCCGACCCGAATCCCGGGAAGAGCGTGTCCACCGCCGCCTGCGTATACCCTGCGCCCGGCTCCACTCCTTTCAAATGAACCACAATCGGCTCGCCTGTTTTTTCATTGATCACATTGTATTGACCCGTAAACAAAATCATCAGTGCCGTCGCCGTCACGACCAAGAACACGTCCAAATAAATCGAAAACGCCTGCACAAGCCCCTGCTTGGCCGGGTGGGACACTTCCGCCGCCGCTGCCGGGTGGGCGCCCGTCCCTTGCCCCGCTTCATTCGCATAAAGGCCGCGTTTGACCCCCCACATCACGGCCGACCCAAGAATTCCACCAAACACTTGATCAGCGCCAAACGCGCTTTTGAAAATCAGGCCAAACACATCCGGGACTTTCTCAATATTCACCGCAATAATCGCAATCGCGACCAACAAATAGCCAACCGCCATAAACGGAACGACAATTTCCGCCGTTTTGGCGATCCGCTTCACTCCGCCAAAAATCGTAAAGCCAAGAACGGCAATCACGAAAATTCCCGTCACCAATTTCGGAATGCCAAACGCATTCGAAAACCCATCCGCGATCGAATTCGCCTGAATCCCCGGCATCAACACCGCCATGGAGAGAATGATCGCCCCGGCAATCACAACCGCAAACCATTTCCAGCCAAGGCCCTTTTCAATATAAAAAGCCGGACCGCCGCGGTACTGTCCGTCTTGTTCCTCTTTATAAATTTGCGCCAGCGTCGACTCGACATACGCCGTCGCCGCTCCGATAAAGGTGATGACCCACATCCAAAAGACAGCGCCCGGCCCCCCGTACGCAATCCCCGTCGCCGTCCCTGCCACGTTCCCAACGCCAATGCGGCCGGACAACGACATCGTCAACGCCTGGAAAGAAGACACCCCGGCCTCAGAGCCCTTCCCCGTCGTCACAAGCCGGATCATCTCTTTCACGTGGCGGATTTGCAGGAAGCGGGTGCGAATGCTAAAATACAAACCACAACAGACAATAAAAGCAATTAAGAAAGGGCTCCACAGCCACCCGTTCACCGTTTCCACGAGCTTTTCAATCAATCCAATCCCTCCTATGCCAGCTGATTACTTTTGTTGTATAACACATAACCAAATAATATTATAAATACTACACACTTCTGCTTCAATAATTTTTTTATATATCATTCTTTTCTGCATTTTCTTTATATCCCCTACACTTTTCCTTGTGCAAAAAAATGAATCACTTTCTTCGTTGTTTTTTTAAAATAACTACCAAACCAAAAAATGGTAGATGAAGCAAGGCGGGTGAACCCGCCCTGAACGGCCGCCTCCCCTTGCAGCAGGGTCCCAGTCCTTGAGGCCTTTAAGCACGAGCCCCATCTTCTCCGAATGATTCCCTCCCGAAGCGCCGCAAACGCAAAGCCGAACACACAGAACAGCGTGTTCGGCTTTGGCTTTCCGTTACATATAACCGATGAGAAACACGACAAAACCCGCTAATCCGACCGATGCTATGAAGAGACCAAAGGCGATCCGTTTGGCGGCTTTGCTCTTTTGGACAACGCCATACACGAACAACACGATCGACATGATCAACAAAAGCAAAATGAGAGACGAAATGCTCACGTTCAGCGCTCCTTATCGTGCACTGCCCCTAGGAAAGACAGCGCATCTCCATCCGTGCCATCACAACCAGCGATTGATCCATTCCCGCGAGAACCTCTTCCCGGTTGATGCCGCCCATCGCTCACGCCCCCGCAATTTCTTCCGAATTCCGGTTGATCCCATCGATAATGCTAATGATCCTCCGCGCGTCATCCATGTTGTCTTGAAAGAGTTCAACAATGCTGCCAACGGTTTTGAACGGTTCTTCCTGCAGCACCCGCTTGTCCATGACTCCGTTTTTCACAAAGTAATCGATGATCAATTTGACAAAACGGCTTTGTTGGATGTTCAATCGTTCGCTTGATAAAAATTCGGAAAACGCTTCGTTGGCGGCCTGTGGGTCAAGGCCGACGATTTGGCGGACGAGCTTTGTAATCGGCGTGTCTCCGAATTCTCTTTGATAATCTTCCTGTGTGCCAAGCTCATTCCAAAGAATATGTTCCAACGTTTTTACGTCTTGGACGGTTAGCTTTTTATTATTTCGCAGCTTGTAAATGGCCATCTGGTCGCGGTGTTCGTGCAGATAATGTTCCACCTTTTTCCGATAATTTTTCAGATCATTGACATTAAACATCGGGCCGTTTTCTTTGACCTCTAAAATTTGGTCTTTAAAGTTCGTATAGTAAATTTTTTGCGTTTCTTTTTCAAGGAATTTCACTAAATCACGCAACGCTTCGCGAACGGCTTCCAATTCGAAAATATCGGCTTCGCTCCAAAATTCTTCCGTCTGTACTTTTTCAATAATGTATTTTTGTTCCATCACTTGAGGAATTGAACCGAGCTTAGATAACGCCTCTGCGGTGCGAATCACACTCCGAATCGGCTTTGTGGCATTTTTCGTTTGCAGCTTCGCCAATTCGATCGTGTACATGAGCAAATCAAAACGTTTCGCCAATTCATCATCGTTTAGCGGAACAATCAGCGGCGAAATATGTTCTTTGATTTCATTAACATCTATCGCTGTTAAGGAGTCCCATTTAGCCCGGTTTTTAAACTTGTGTACGTATTGAATATGTTGGCGTACGCGGAAGTTTTCTTCGTTTAACTTATTGATTTCCGCCAGCACCTCGTCAATCAATTCATTGCGATAGGCAATATACTCTTCTTCTTGGTATTGTAAATGTTGCAGTTCTTTAATGATTTCGATTTTGGCATTAAATAGACGCTCCGTTAAGCTTTCCACCGCTTTTCCTTCGATTCCTTTCGGATTTTCCCGGAAAAACTCAAAGTTGCCGCAATAGTCAAAAATAAGGAAATGCGTTTTATCTTTCCCGACTCCGAATAAGTCTTTGCATAAACGGGTCCCGCGCCCGATCATTTGCCAAAACTTTGATTTGGATCGTACTTTCTTGAAGAACACAAGATTGACGACTTCCGGAATATCCACTCCCGTATCGAGCATATCGACCGATACGGCAATCTGCGGCCATTTGTTGCGGTCGGAAAAATCATCGATTAATGTTTGGTAGTAGTTCACGCTGTAATCAATGACCCGTGCAAAGCCGCCCTTGTATTCAGGGAACAATTGATCAAAGCGCTCCACGATTCGTTCCGCATGGCGATGGTTTTTCGCAAAAATAATCGTTTTGCCGAGTTTGTCTCCGCCTTCGACGCGAATTCCTTTTTCCATTAAATCTCTGAGTACCGTATCAATCGTATCGTCATTAAACAGCCATTCATTTAACGCGGCACTGTCAATATCCTCACCTACTTCATCATCAAATGTTTCTTCATATCGTTCTTTTTCTTCATCAGATAGCTCATCGTAATGAATGCCCTCTTCAAGAAATTTAAGCTTTGTTTCAATGGTACGATAATCCACTAAATAGCCATCTTGAACCGCTTGATCTAACTCATAGGCATAGGTCGGCACACCGTTTTCTAAATCAAACACTTCATACGTATTGCGGTCAATTTCGTCCTTTGGTGTGGCGGTAAGCCCAAGCAATATTGCGTCAAAATAGTCAAAAATTGCTCGGTACTTCTTATAAATACTGCGATGGGATTCATCGACGATAATTAAATCAAAATGCCCGACGGTAAAGAGGCGTTTGCCGTCTTTTCGTTTCGCTTCGTCAATCGCGTTCATCATTGTCGGGTACGTCGAAAACACCATGCGGCTTTCCTCTGGATTGTCTTTGTTATCGAGCAAATTGCAAAGCGTCAAGTTCGGCAGCAAATGGCTAAAGCTGTTTTTGGCTTGCGTTACAAGCGTTTTGCGGTCCGCTAAAAACAAAATATTTTTTACCCAATTGTGGCGAGTGAGAACATCGACAATCGAAATCGCCGTCCGGGTTTTGCCGCTCCCCGTCGCCATGACAAGCAATGCTTTGCGCCGTTTGTTCTCAAGCGCGTCACAGACTGCTAACACCGCTTCTTTTTGGTAATAGCGATTCGTAATGTTGTCATTGATTTGCACATTTTTTAGCGGCTTCTTCATCGTCCGACGATCAATAAGCAAGCTTAATTCTTCCTTATTGTAAAAGCCGGAAACTCTCCGCGCCGGATAGTTAAGGTCGTCCCAAATATACGTTTCAAAACCGTTTGTGTAAAAAATAATCGGACGTTGGCCGTGCATTTTTTCAATACAGTCGGCATATAGCTTGGCTTGTTGCTTTCCTTTGTTTGGGTCAGCGGTTGTCCGTTTCGCTTCGATAACCGCAAGCGGCTTCCCGTTGTCGCCAAAAAGGACGTAATCCACATAGCCGACTCCTTCTTGATTTGGCATGCCAACGACAGGATATTCCACAATAACGTCCTTTTTAAATTCCCAACCCGCCAGCTTCAAATCTAAATCAATATATTTCTTTCTTGTTTCCCATTCGCTTAGTTCATCGACTTGGAAGTGATATTCTTTTGTATTCGCTTCCCGTTTGGCGGTGAGAAGGGCGCGAAGCTGTTCGTTTTCTTTCATCATCTCTTCAAGACGCTTGTCTTTGGAACTTAGCCGTTCGTATAAATCTTTCAATTCTTCCGGACGCTCGCGCTTTTCCTCGCCGATTGGCAGCAATAATTCGTCAAAGTCCGTAGCCGTATATTCATCTGAATAACAATAATCAATCCAAGACACAAACTGATGAAGATTATGCAGGGAAAGAATCGCTTCTTCCCTCGTAATCATCGAGTTCGTATGAACCGCGACATTTCCCAGTTTGACAATGTAACGCAACAACGGCAACAAGTCTTCATCAATAATGGACAAAAAGACGTTGTCATGAATCAAACTGGAAAGATTATCTTGATACGGAACTTTCAAAGCGCTGTCAAAGCTGTACACCCACTTAACGGCAAGTTCCAGCGCACGGCGCGTCAAAATCGCGCACGTCGCCGGACTCACAACCAAACTTTTCTCCGCCTCTAAACACGCATTCGTAAAGCTCTCATAATGAGGCTTGCCTACTAAAAACTGAAAGTTGGATAACAACAAATCCCCCTCCCTCGACCAACACGAATTCCTTTTACACTTACTAATCGTTGAATAATTCTCCCTTAAATGCACGTTGCATGAGGGAATTGAAGTTTTTTTCTAACTCGACTAATCCTTTTTTAAAAAGTTCTCTTTGAGATTCTATTTTTTGTACAATCTCAGCGAATTGATCTTGGAGTTGTTTTGGAGGTATATATATTTTTATTGATTTTAGTTCCTCAGCATTGATATTTGCCATCCCTACGATATTTTTAGCCATTGAAAATAAAATACTTTTTCCGTACTTCGAGTTTAAGTACGCAGATATAAACTCGGCATTGGCTTTTTCATTTGGAATTAACTTCACTAAATATCCTGCAAAGGCCATTGGTTTTTCGAAGCGATACACAGCTGTTTTTCCTACTAGTTCTTTACTATTTGTTCTATTAAATAAAAGCTCTCCTTTATGAACCAGATATTTTTCAACTTCCTTATCATCTAAATCAACGTATTTAAGATCTGTGAGATCCCAATGTCCTTCATACGTAATATTGTTCATTCTCAATATAGGATATTTCCCTGTATCCTCGCTTGCTTTTTTGCTTGTACCATATTGTGTTTTTAGAGCTAAATCCTTTATAAAACCCATTGGCCATTTCTTAGGATTAGTAGCTGGATCCCCAAACATCTCTAAAAACACACTTTGCGTTAACTGGTCTAACGCTTCAATTTGAGCTTTTCGTTTGTCGATGAGTTCTTGGGCTTTATCTAGTACAGAAACAATGCGCTTCTGTAAGTCTATACTAGGGATTGGAATTACAACTTCTTTTAAAAATTTAAAATGACGATTATATCCTGTGTCTGGTATATTCACTGTGCGAAGATAATAATAAATGTATTTCGTAAGAACTTCTTCCTCCGAGAATACATTTTTTAGTAGTTTTACACCATCTGCGCCTATAAATATAGGAAAATCAATATACTTTAATATTCTTGTATGATCACCAAATATGATTAATGGAGATTTATCATAGATACCGTCTCCATCATTGGTAAAACCAGCAATATAGTCTTTTCCCTGATCAATAATTGGATAACTTCCTTGTGCAAGGTATTCCTCTTTTTTTATTTTTTTTGCATTCTTAGTTTCATCTCTTAAAACATCGCTAAATTTTAATAACTTCCAATTAGGATTTTTTTGCAAACTTCTTAAAGATTTCTTGTCCTGATATTTACTAAACATAGCATCACTCTATCCCTTTATTAAGTTTTTTAATTCCTCTAATCCATTTATAATTTCTTTTTCCAAGGCTTCCACTTTTTCAAGTATCACACTTGGCGCTTCATACTCCACTTCTTCATACTCAATCTCTTTATATTTGTTAATCGAAAGGTCATAGCCATTTTCACGAATTTCTTCCACCGGCACAAAGAACGATTGCTCTGTCCGTTTCCGATCTTTTTCTGCTTCACGGTTATGGAAGCGCGCAATGATGTCCGGAATGTCGTTGTCTTCAATCGGGGTGCGCTTGTCATCCAATGAATAGCCATCCGCTTTCATGTCATAGAACCATACTTGATCCGTTCCGCCGACGCCTGTTTTTGTAAAAATCATGATCGCCGTAGAAACCCCGGCATATGGTTTAAATACGCCGCTTGGCATCGAAATAATCGCTTCTAATTTATGATTTTCCACAATTTCTTTGCGGATATCTTTATGCGCCTTCGAGCTGCCGAACAATACCCCATCTGGCACGATGCAGGCACAGCGCCCGCCCGTTTTTAAAATCCGCAAGAATAACGCCAAGAATAAAAGCTCTGTCTTCTTTGTTTTAACGACTCTTAATAAGTCGCTGGAAACGGCTTCGTAATCCAACGAGCCTTTAAACGGCGGATTGGCAAGGACAAGGGTGTATTTGTCCTTATCTTTGTTTTGTTCCGACAAGGAGTCGCGATATTCGATATTCGGATTTTCAATGCCATGGAGCATCATGTTCATCGCGCCAATCCGCAGCATCGTGCGGTCCATGTCAAAACCGTAGAACATATGGTTATTAAAATGCTCTTTTAAACTTTGCACTAAAAATAAGTCGCTGCGATGTTTACGCAAATACTCTCCTGCCGCTACTAAGAAACCTGCGGAACCTGCGGCTGGATCGACAATAATATCTTCCGGTGTCGGTTTGACTAACTCTACCATCATCTTGATAATATGACGCGGTGTGCGGAATTGCCCGTTCGTACCTGCTGTCGCGATTTTGGATAGCAAATATTCATATAAATCCCCTTGTAAATCACGGTCTTTCAGCGGGAGCTTATCAATGCCGTCCACAATTTTGGAAAGCATTTGCGGCGTAGGAATCATAAAAATTGCATCGCTCATATACTTGGCATATGCGGAATTTTTATTGCCATGCAAGCTTTTAATAAAAGGAAATACTTCCTTAGATACAATTTCATACATTTGGGAAGCTTCTAGATTTTTAAACTTGCTCCAACGCAAGTGTTGTTTATCTTCAGGAAAGATTCGTTCAAACTCAATTCCTAATAAAGCAGCCTCTTGTTCTCTTTGGGTTTCAGCTTCATCGAGGCCTTTAATAAATAAAAGGTATGTAAATTGCTCAATGACCGTCAACGGATTTGTTATCCCGCCTGTCCAAAACGTTTCCCATATTTTATCGACTTTATTGCGCAATTCGCCTGTGAGCATGCCTATGTACCTCCTTGTTATTTCCACTCTCCATTATATACTGTTTTCGGCGCAAAAAAGGGAAGAAAAATAAGTTTTATGCCTGCTGATGCTCAGGAAGACGGAAGGTGGCTTTCGTGGTGGAACGGAGAAACTCCCTCTTCGCTTTGCTTGAAGTGGGAGTCGTTCACAATAACCGTTTGAGGAACGCTTGCAAGTGTTGTGGATTCTCAATAGGATTGATTTGACATTCCACACGCCTAAAGGCGTGGGATTCTTGGGGCGTTCGCGTCCTCATCCCTTTCGGGTTCGGACAACGCCCAAGTTTGGGGCTGTGTCATCAGCCCGTCCCATCGGGTTAGCATGTACCCCGATGGACGGCGCGCCTGTGACCAGTGCGCTAGGTTAGGCGCTCAAACCCGAAATCGCTTTGGCGATGTTGATGGCGCCATTCAAGTCAGCGTGGGATGGCGGGCATCATTTCACCTCCTCCCTTTTATCTTGCAAACAGGAGAGAGGGAATATCGATCTAACAAATGCTATATATAAGTTGCAATAAAGAATTTCTGATTGTTCGTTTCTGTTTTACCTCCATACAAGTCGACTTTGATATAACGTGGCGAGTGATCGGCTGGATGGAAAATAAAATTTCAACTTATACTATCACTCAAAAAATCGTAATTTACAATATTCACTGTAAACTCTTTCAAAGTCATCAGGATGCAATGTGCCACGTTTATTAGTCTCATTAAATACAGATAATGGAAATATCCTGAATTTTTCGCATCTTGCCCATGATTTTTTCGTTAATCCCGCTTCCTAATAATACTGAATCTCAATTCGATATTGATCATGTATGGTGGGAGGAGCTTTAGGTCCTTTTGATGTTATTTTGATTGCAACGGCAGCAGCAATATTATGTTCTATCTCCACAATAAGAACCGGGCGAAATTTTCCGCCCGGTTGATCTTCGAAGCCGAAATAAACATCATAAATATCTCCAGGCTTGACGTTCATTATGATCCCTCATCAATCTTCAAACCATTCCAAATCATCTGGATCATCAGGATTCAAAAGAACCCGGCCTTCATCATCTGTTTTAAATACTTTTACTTTGCCGCTTTCAATCAATGATTGAAGACTTGGTTTTTTGATTTCTGTTGCTGGAGTCATGTCTTCACGCTCCTTTTTCTTCATTTTCCCACCACCTAATCAAGAATGTAGGTGGTACCAGTATATCCATAGGGAAAACAATTTAGAATGATGGATTTTGGACAAACTCTACAAGTTCTTATCATTATTATATCTGGAAAAGGGAAGACAGTAAACAAACATATATCTCAATGACGCAAAGAAGAGAATAAATCAATGAAGAGGAATCACGTCTTATCATGATCGCAATACATATCATTTCAATATTCACAATATCATCATAGCCTATTTACCTCTTTTTTGATCGAAAGACTCAATGATTGACATCGTGTCTTTTCACATTCAAAAACACATCAATGAATATAAGGGATAGGCGCTGACACATGGGATATGAACCTTTTGATTTTTAAGTTAACATAACTCGTCTTATAGGACTTTACTTACTAAGGCGGCAACCGGATTGTCATGGCGGATGTACTCCTGCCACGGCAGTTTGCGCAATTCCACCGTTAGAAAGCGGAAGTCAAGAACAGTAAAGAACGGAAATTGGATCGTAAATTACAAACAACAGGGCCGGATCAACCGGCCCGTTGCCTTATCTCAACTGAATCTTCGCCACACACTCCACATGCGCCGTATGCGGAAACATATCGACCGGCTGGACTTCGATCGTTTCGTAACCGCCGTCTTCTAGAATGCGCAAGTCGCGGGCGAGTGTCGCCGGATTGCACGAGACGTAAACGACGCGCGGCGGCTTCATGGCGATGATCGTCTCAAGCAGCGAGGCGTCGCAGCCTTTGCGCGGCGGGTCGACGACCAAGCAGTCAGCGCGGATGCCTTCTTGATACCAACGCGGGATGACGTCTTCGGCGGCGCCGACTTCGAAGGTGACATTTGTGATGCCGTTCAGCTCGGCGTTGCGCTTGGCGTCTTCGATCGCTTCGGGAACGATTTCGACGCCGTAGACATGCTTCGCTTTTCTCGCTAAAAAGAGCGAGATCGTGCCGATGCCGCAGTAGGCGTCCATGACCGTCTCCGATCCGGTCAACTCAGCGTACTCGAGCGCTTTGTCGTACAGCACTTTCGTCTGTTCCGGGTTAACTTGATAAAACGAGCGGGCCGAGATGGCGAATTGGATGTCGCCGATGCGATCGGTGATGTATTCGCTCCCCCATAACACCCGCGTTTTGGCGCCAAAAATGACGTTCGTCCGCTCGGGGTTGATGTTTTGCACGATCGATGTCACGTCCGGGATTTCACGGACGATGGAGCGAACGATCTCTTGTTCATGCGGCAAATGGTTCGTGCGAGTGACAAGCACGACCATCACCTCGCCTGTTGCCGCGCCGTAGCGGGCGACAATATGGCGGAGCACGCCGCGATGGGCGAGTTCATCGTATGACGGGATGCCGTAGCGCTCGACGATCCGTTTCACCGCTTGGACGACGTCATCGTTTTTCTCTTGTTGAATGAGACAGGCATCCATATCGATAATCTCATGGCTCCGTTCTTTGTAAAAGCCCGCCACCAAGCCCCCTTCGCGCTCGCCAACGGGCACTTGCGCCTTGTTTCGATACCGCCATGGGTTCTTCATCCCGATGACGGGATGGACGGTGACGCCTTCTAGCTTGCCGATGCGGGCGAGCACTTCTTTCACTTGCTTCTCTTTCGCCTTCAGCTGCCCTTCGTAGCTCAGGTGCTGCAGCTGGCAGCCGCCGCATTGACGATAGACAGGGCACGGGGGCTCGATGCGGTCGGGGCTCGGTTCGTACAGCTCGATAAGCCGGCCGTACCCGTAGCCTTTTTTCACTTTGACGACTTTTACGTTCGCCCGCTCGCCGGGAAGCGCGTGTTTCACAAACAACGGAAAACCGTCGACTTTCGCCACCCCGAGCCCGTCGTGGGTCAAATCCGTGAATACGACGTCATAATATTCATTTTTGGCGACTGGTGCTTGCTGCTTGGTCATGTCCGTCTCCTTTCTGTCGATCGGTTTATACCGTTAGCGTTCCCTTATTGGCTTAGAGGCATAAGAAAAGAACAGGCTCATCTTCCTGTTCTCACTTGTTCCGCCTTGTCTTTCGGCATGATGACTTCCAAATGGCGGTACAAATTGACAAATTCCCCTGGAAGCATGCCCCCGAATTCGCCGTCTAAGTTTAGCTGCATCGGCGACCGCACCTTCACCCGGTTCGCTTTCGTGTAAATGATATGCGGGTCGTTGATATGCTCGCCGCGCGCGGCGAGCGTGACAAGGCGAATGAATTCGGCCAAGTTCGTTTTTTTGACGATGATGAAATCGAACAGACCGTCATTGAGCGACGAATCGGGCGCCAGTTTTTCAAAACCGCCGACCGAGTTCGTGAGCGAAACCAAAAACATCATAATCTCGCCTTCAAACAGTTTGCCGTCGTACTCGATTTGCGCTTCGGTCGCCTTGATGGACGGAAGCATCTCGATCCCTTTTAAGTAATAGGCCAGCTGGCCGAGCATCGTTTTCAGCTTGCTTGGCACTTCGTAGGTGAGCTCCGTCAGGCGGCCGCCGCCGGCGATGTTGATGAAATAGCGTGTTTTGTCTTCGTTCGTCACACAGCCGATGTCAATGGGTACGGGCTCGCCCGTGGCGATCACCTCGCACGCCCCTTCGATCGAGCGCGGCACGCCGATGGCGCGGGCGAAATCGTTCGTCGTCCCAACGGGAATGACGCCCAGTGTCGGCCGATGCGGCTGATCGGCGATGCCGTTGACGACTTCATTGATCGTTCCGTCGCCCCCTGCGGCGACAACGAGATCAAATTCCCGCAGGACGGCCTGGCGCGCTGCTTCCGTCGCATCCCCCGGCCCTTCGGTGGCGTGGCACGACGTTTCATAGCCCGCCTTTTCCAACCGCACGAGCACATCAGGCAAATGGCGCTTAAACAGCTCCCGCCCTGATGTCGGGTTATAAATGATTCGAGCTCGTTTCATCATCCTCAACCTACTTCCTTTTTTCCATTCCACTCGTTCCCATCATAGCGAAACAATGCTTAATACGCAACTCCGAAGAATGTCGCAAGTATGACCACGAAAAAAGCGCCCTTCGTTCGATCAAGGGCGCCGCACACCATGTTCATGACTGGCTCGCATTCGCCTCTTCGGCAACGGTTGGCTTGGCCGTGACGGCCGATGATGCACCGCTTGTCGTGAGATTCTCAAGCAGCTGCTTCACATCGATGCCCGTCGAAGCTTTTAACGTCTCCTGCAAGCTCGCCATTAAGTTCGTCGCATAGCCCGTGACACGGTTGGCGCCGCCTCCTGCCCCTGAGCCAGTGTCGACGATCGTCAGCTTCTCGATGTTCGCAAGCGGGCTCGCCACTTGTTTTGCATATTCTGGAAGCATCTTGATGATCATGTCGAGCACAGCGGCTTGGCCGTAGCGCTCAAACGCTTCGGCGATTTTTTGTTTCGCTTCCGCTTCGGCGAGACCTTTCAGGCGGATAATTTCCGCTTCTGCCTCCCCTTTTGCTTTCTCGGCCTCGGCTTTCGCCAGCCCGTCGAGACGGATGCGCTCCGCTTCCGCTTTCGCCAGCGTTTCGACGCGGTATTTTTGCGCATCGGCTTCGGCGATTTGCTTCGCCTTTTCCGCCGCCGCTTTTTGTTCAATCGCATAGCGTTCAGCGTCGGCTTTTTTCTTCACTTCCGAATCGTACTGGCGCTCGCGGCGCAAAATTTCTTTTTCTTCCAGCTCGATTTGTTTTTGCCGCTCGATGATTTTAATTTGCATTTGTTGCGCCATGACTTCCTGCTTCGCCTTCGCTTCTTCGAGGTGGTACGCCTGATCGGCGCGCGCTTTGGCGATGTCTTGCTCGCGGCGGAACTCAGCGAGCTTCAACTGGTTGATTTTCTCCGCCTCCGCGATTTCCGTCAGCCGCTCGAGCTCCGCCTTGCGCGCTTCCTTGTCTGCTTCAGCCCGCTTGATGCGCGTCTCTTTTTCCGCCTCGGCCGTGGCGATGTCAGCATCGCGCTTCACTTGGGCGATGCGCGGCTTCCCGAGCGCATCGAGGTAACCGTTTTTGTCGCGCACGTCTTTGATCGTGAACGAGACGATGACAAGCCCCATTTTCGCCAAATCTTGCGAGGCGACACGCTGCACTTCTTGCGAAAACTTGTCGCGGTTTTTATAAATTTCTTCAACCGTCATCGACCCGAGAATGGAGCGAAGATGGCCTTCAAGCACTTCACGCGCTTCGTTTTCCATGTCTTGACGCGTTTTGCCTAAAAACTGCTCGGCCGCAGTCGCGATTTCGCCAATCGAGCTGCCGACTTTGATGATCGCCACCCCGTCCGCCATCACGGGCACGCCTTGTTCCGTATACACTTCCGGCGTTTGTACATCCAATTTGATCGACAATAAACTAAGCGGCTCGGCCTGCTGGAAAATCGGCACGACGAACGTGCCGCCGCCGCGGACAATTTTAATTTTGTTTCCCGATTCGTCCACGTGGACGTTTTTGCTTCCTAAATAGCTGCCAGTGACAATAAGCGCCTCATCCGGCCCGACCGTGCGGTAGCGGGCGATGAAAATGGCAATGAGTCCGACAAGAAGCAGGACGACGACACCAATGACAATCAACCATGGCGCAACCATGACAGGTCCCCTTTCTTTGTTTTAGATGGAAAGGTGATACGGATCGTGCCTCGCCACCACAGCGACGCCGTTTTCCATTTGTACGATGATGACCTCTTCCCCTGACGGAATGGCCTCATTATTTGCGCTTTTCGCCGCTTTGGCCACCGCGCCGCTTTTACGGGAGATGAGAATTTCGCCCAACCCGTCAGGCGGCACCGAGACGATCACTTTAGCAAGCGCCCCCTCCAAATCGGCGTCCGTATACCCAAGCGACGCCTCGGCCGAGCGGAGCGGCAAAAAAACGAAAAAGTGCAAAAGCAACACGGCAACAAGCGCCACCCCAATGCTAAGCCAAATGATAGAACCTGATGCCCAATCCGTATACATTTCCGCCAACAGCCCGACCGCGCTGCCGACGATGAAAAATGATAAAATGAGCTGCGGGCTGAACAGCGGATGATCGGCTACATCGAACAGGCCGTCAAGCACGTCGCTGAAGAAAAAATACAACACCGTCAGCAGCGCACTGACCACCAACACCGCTCCGTATACGACTTCAGGCGGATGACCGAACCACATCCCCCTCCCCTCCTTTCCCGTCAATGATTCATACGGCCGAAGCATCAGTTGGTTTCATCATTTTTCCATCAGCATCAAAATTCGACAGCATTTCTCTTATTTCCTGTCTTCGAACAAAAAACTTCTGTGAAAAAGCTGTGATCAGGCAGGATTTTGCCTTGCATGGATCGAATAAAACAAATGGGAGTTCAAAAATAAATAGGGAGGGAGACCATGTCAGAAACGCGCATTGACCATGATCGCCTGTTTAAAGAGTTGTTAAGCACGTTTTTTGAAGAATTCGTTCTCCTCTTCTTCCCGCGCGTATACGAGCATGTTGACTTTAACCATCTTTCCTTTTTATCAGAAGAAGTGTTGACTGATGTTACTGCAGGGGAAAAACATCGAGTCGATCTATTGATCGAGACAAAGCTAAAAGGGGAAGATGGACTGATCATTGTCCACATCGAACACCAAAGCTACATCCAACCCGCTTTTTCGGAGCGAATGTTCATTTATTTCAGCCGTTTATTTCAAAAACACCGCCGCCGTATTCTTCCGATCGCTATCTTCAGCTATGACGCCATCCGTAATGAACCTTCCTCTTTCACTGTGGAGTTTCCGTTTTGGGCTGTTCTCGATTTCCGTTTTTTGGCCATCGAATTGCGCAAACTCCCGTGGCGCGAGTACATCCGCCATGACAACCCGGTCGCCGCCGCCCTGTTAAGCAAAATGGGGTATAATGAAGATGAGAAGGTGGAAGTGAAAAAGGAATTTTTGCGCATGCTCACCCGCCTCGAGCTCGATGAGGCGAAACAGCGTCTGTTGTTCGGCTTTTTCGAAACATATTTGCGGTTATCGGATGAAGAAGAAATCCGACTGCGAAATGAGGTGAATACAATGGAGGAGAAGGAGGCTGCCAAAGTCATGGAACTCATCGTTTCATACGAGCAGAAAGGCATGGAGAAAGGAATGGAGAAAGGAATGGAAAAAGCAAAGATGGATGTTGCGAAACGAATGTTGGCAAAAGGATATGATGCCGACACGATTCATGAACTGACCGGGCTGCCGCTTGAAAAGATTGAACAAATGAAGAAGTAATGCGGGGACAAGGGCCTTTCTCCCTGATATTTCATCCCGGATTGTCGTCGTCCTTCGATCCCTCAAAAGCCTTGAGGATCGACGACAATCACTGATAGAAGAAATCAGTCGGGAGAAAGGCCTCTCAACGTGATTCTTATCCATTTTGGCTGACATCCCGATCCTCTGAAAGCCCAATCCGCTCAAGCTCACGCCCCAAGCGTCCCGCAAGCATCAGCCCGTACATGTGAAAATCAGCTCGAAGCGACCAAAGCGGATGGCCGAAGGTGGCGGGTTTGTTTCCTTCGATGAAAAAGTGGCTGAACCAAGCGAGCGTGTAGGCGGCAATCGGCGCGCCAAGCAGCCACCATGCGTTTCCCGTTACAGCCGCGATGATGATGAACAAAAAGACAAAGCTCGTTCCGACAAAATGCCAGCGCCGCGTCGCTCGTTTGCGATGCTGGGTCAAATAGAACGGCCAAAATTCTTCATAGTCTCGGAATTGTATGTCCCTCTCCCCCCTTGCCGTCATCTCCTGCACTATCATTGTATTTCATCCATCACGTAAAATGTCTGCAAGTTGTGCTTTTGTTTCGGCACAGTAAACTTGGCGGCAAGTTGGGCCGTACGCAGCTGGAAGATGTTCATTTCTCCTGCATTGTCCGCCTTGTTCCCCTCCTGCGGCTCGAACAATATATACACATAATCGCCGTGAAACCGTGCTTCCCAGTACACAGAAGGCAGTTCATGCTTTTCGATCAGCTTGAACTGATCGTTCAAAGCAATCCACCCCGACTTTTCCCTCTGGACATAGCTCACCCACAGCGCGTCTCCTTTCACTTGGAGCTGATCGAATCGTGTTTCCTCTTGCCCCATGTCCCAATATGTCACTCGCCATGAATGCGGATCAATGATTGTGAGACGAGGTTTCGTGGCGATGACAAGGTAGTTGCGGAAAGCCGCCATCGATCGGGCGGAGGAAGTGAGCAACGGAATTTCTTTCACGACCTCACCGCGTTGATCGATCACATACAATACGCCTTGTTCCTTTTCAATCACATCGGCGAACACATAGAAATACGGCGCTACGTGCAAAACTTGAAGAACGTAGGGAGGGAATCGTTTAGAAAATAACAATTTTCCCTCTTTTCTTACTTCTAGTTTATTGGTTTTTACATCTTGGTTCAGCGAACGAATATCCCACTCTCCCTCCAATGAGGCAAAGGAAAGAGGGCTGGAGACCGCTTTTGATCGACAACCGTCCATGTGTCTGGATTTAGTCGATACACATACTTTCCTGTATAATCGGACCACAACAACAGTTCCTTTGTTGAAGAAGCGGGCGAAAGGTGAGAGATTCCAACTGCTTTCAGCGTCACCACTTTGCGCACATGATGTTCGTCCGCCTCCACGATATATGACTCCCGCTCCAACGGGTGAGAATACAAAAAGAAAATACGCGCTGACGGACCGTGCGGCAAATGAGCGTTGGACGGTTCGTACGTCCGCACCGAGGAGACAACGGAATTGTCAATGTTCTGCACCCAATATACGATGACAGGCGCGGCTGCCGCCAGCACAACCCATATCCATCTCTGCCGCTTCCACCAAGCCTGCCCTTCCTTTTTACCTCCTATGCGCTGGACAAGCAATCCCCAGTACCATACGATGTAAAGGAACAACGCAAGCGACAGCCACGCCCACCATTGCCCTTCGATAAGGGATTGCTGCCAATAGTCGAACGGATCGACACCGACCCTGGCGATCGTGTGAAAATTGTTCAGAAAAAAGAGCGGCACCGCAAGCACCGCAGCGAGCGAATACAAGCGGCGAACCGTTCCTTTCACCAGCATCACCACACCGGCGAGCAACGTCGCGGTGCACATGAGGTAGTACAACATTGACATCCATAGCGGTGCACTTGGGCCCATGTTGAATCCCCTTCCAGCCTTGATGGTTGTAATGTTCTATGAAATGGAGCACGTTTCCTTCTTTATGGAGAGATTTTCCCCCTGATCAACAGGTTCATTGATTAAATTTCTGATTTCCTGACGCTCTTCTAGCTGTTTCTTGTCCATTTCTTGTTCCATCTGGAGTTTTACCTTATCTGCTTTCTCCCCCGAATCAGCATACGTCAACGAAACACCCGATGTGTAAATGAGGCTCAAAGCGACAAGTGGAGAGAGCAAGGCAGATTTTTTCATAAAATACAAACACCTCCGTTAAATGAATATATTTGTAATTAAAATTCTATTAGAAATTCAAAAAAAAAAAAAAAAAGAGTATTTATTACTAATGGAAAAATAGTCATATATTCACAAAAATTAGAGGGGACGAACACTCTCCCATCTGCGCTCACGCTTAGAGTTGGGGAATTCTTGGAAATACCCGCCCCACGGCAGGCTGCCAGCCAAGCCGCCCCCGTGCGTCCCACGGTTCGGCTGCCTTGTGACGACAGCAAACGAAGCCCTTCCTTCAACATCATTCCGAGCGGCGTTATGATCCGGGTCATGGTGCGCCCTGCATTGCGGGCGCACCCACTCTCGGACATGCAGCGGCTGCGCGTCGTCATGCCAGCTCTCGCAATATGAGCAGACTCGATACAAAGTGCTGACGACACGGATCAACGTACAGCCGTCTCCTTTCGCTTTATACTCCAGCATCATGAGCAAGCGCTCCACACGAAAATGAAAATCGCCTCTTTCCAGCCGCTTCGGCTGAAAAGAGGCGCTGTTTCTTACGATTGGCTGCTGTCTCTCGCTTTTAAGGTGACCGATACGGTCGTCTCAAACCCATCGCGATAGATCGTCAGTTTGATGCGATCGCCCACCGATGTTTTCGTATACAAATATTTACGCAAGGCGCTGACGCTGTCGATTTTGTCGCCGTTGATGGCGACGATGACGTCTTTTGACTTCAACCCGGCATCGGCCGCCGGCGAGAACGGTTCGACCGACGTGATGGCCGCACCATATGTCACGTTGGACGGCAATTTCAGTTCATCAGCGCGGACTTCATCGGACAAATCGGCCACATCGACGAGCTGGACGCCAAGGTACGGGCGTTTGATTTTGCCGTCTTTCATGAGCTGTTCGATGATCGGCTTGACGTTTTCGCTCGGGATGGCAAAGCCGAGCCCTTCGACGCCCGTTTCCGCGATTTTCATGCTGTTGATGCCGATCACTTGACCCGCGCTGTTAATGAGCGCCCCACCGCTGTTGCCCGGGTTGATTGCCGCATCCGTCTGGATGACGTCAATCTCCCAGTCGCCCGCTGAGGTGGACACCGGCATCGTCCGTTTGCCGCTGACGATGCCTTCCGTCACCGTCCGCGACAAATCAAGACCAAGCGGGTTGCCGATGGCCGCCACGGGTTCGCCGATTTTTACCTTCGACGAGTCGCCGAAGCTCGCCACTTTCGTTACGCCATTGGCTGGGATTTTCAAGACGGCGAGGTCAGTGAGTGCATCCGCGCCGACGATGTCGGCTTTCACTTTTTTGCCGTTCGGGAGCGCCACCTCCACTTTGTTCGCTCCTTCAATGACATGGTTGTTCGTCACAATGTAGGCCACATTGCCTTCTTTTTTAAAGATGACGCCCGAACCCGTTCCCGCTTCAGTATCTTGTGCTTGATCAGAGAAAAAGTCCACTTGCTTCTGAATGTTGACGACCCCGACGACCGCATCGGCCACTTTGTTAATGGCGTCAATCATATTCGTTTTGACGTTCGCCGTCGGCTGCAATGGCAGCGCCTCGCTTTTTGCGGTCGTTTCCGCCGCTTCCGTTTGGGAATGGGTTTCCCCGTAAATCCATTTCGGCGCTACATACCATGTCGCCGCGCTGCCGATCACCGCTCCAGCGACGGAAGCGGCAAGCCACGATACGAAGCGGCCGCGGCGTTTCGGCTGCGGAGTGGGTGTTGGTTCAAATGGCATCATGTCCATTTGTCATCTCCTCCTTTTCCTCTTCGCCTATCATCATAACCATGGAAAGTGAAAAAATGGTGAAATTCCTTCCCTTCCATTAGCGAGCGAAGCCAAGCACACAGCTTTTTCACCGTTTTTTCACGGATGTTTGGTATGATAAAAACAAGGAAACTGGAACGGGAGGAAAGGCGATGAAAATTTTGCTTGCGGAAGATGATCTCCATTTAGGGGAGTTGATTGTGCACTTATTAAAAAAGAAAGGAATCGACCATATCGATTGGGTTCAAGAGGGCGAAGACGCATACGATTACGCGATGGCGGAGTTTTACGACGTCGTCGTGCTCGATTGGATGCTTCCAAACGGCGATGGGGTGGACATTTGCAACCGCCTGCGGCAAAACGGCTATACGGGTGCGATTTTGATGCTGACGGCGAAAGACGCGGTGCAAGACCGCGTCACCGGGCTTGAAGCCGGGGCGGATGACTATTTGGTCAAGCCGTTTGAAATCGATGAGCTCGTCGCGCGCTTAAAAGCGCTCGCCCGGCGCACGTTCGTCCCGCTCCAAGAGGAAAAAGTGACGTTTCACGGCTTCACATTGAACCGGACAAGCCATACGCTGCACCGCGGCGATGAGGAAATTTTCCTCACCCCGCGCGAATTTCAGCTCCTTGACCTGCTCGTGCAAAACCAAGGCCAAGTCGTTCCGCGGGAGACGATTTTGGACCGCGTCTGGGGGTGGGATGCGGATGTGTCGATGAAAACGATCGATGCAACGATCAAACTATTGCGCAAAAAGTTGAAAGACGATGTCATTCAAACGGTGCGCGGGGTGGGATATAAAATTGATAAATCGATGGAATGAATGGCGCGGCTGGCTGCGCCGCTTAGGAAGCGCCGACTTGTTCCGCCGCGCCCATTGGCGGCTGACAGCGCTCTATAGCGGCATTTTCACCTTGTTTCTCGCCTTGTTTATCCTAATCGCCGCTGCACTGTTTTACTGGATCACCACGTCCGATCAAGAGCGGCGCATCACCCGCCTCGCCGAGCAAGAGGCGAATACGATCGAGCAGTTTTTACTGAAGCAGAGCGATTTTGACTTGTTTCATGACGAAAGCGTCGTCCTGCTTAGTGAAGATCAACTTTTCTTTTACGTAATCGGCCCAAACGGCGATCTGCTTGCTGGGGATGAAATTCATCCGCGCCTGCGCCCGTATTTTTTGAACGTCTTGTCCCGCATGGACACAGGCGAGCGCACCCCTGTATATGTGACCGTGTCGCTGCCCGAGCATATGCCCGGCCTCGCCCGCGCCGCCGCCCGCGACTGGCGGGTGCTCGCTGTTGCCTATCCGCTTATCATTCATGGGGATTTTGCCGGCATGCTTTATATCGGGATGGACGTCACGTCGTTTTTCGGGGTGTTCCATTGGCTGCTCGTTGTGCTCATCGGCCTGGCCGTTCTGTTTCTCGCCGTCGGGGTGGCGCTCAGCTACTTTATGTCCAAGCGAGCGCTCATCCCGATTGAAGAAGCATACGAGCGGCAGCGCCAGTTCGTCGCTGACGCCTCCCACGAACTGCGGACGCCGCTGAGCGTCGTCTTCTCGTCCGTGGAGGCGCTCGCGTTGGAAGAGGATGTGATGAAAAACGACTTCGCCCGCCGCCTGCTCGACCGCCTGCGCGAAGAGTTGAAGCGGATCACGAAACTGATGAACGATTTGTTGACGCTCGCCCGTGCCGATGCGAAGAACGCCGCGTTGGAGCTTTCGAAACAGACGTTTGATTTTCGCCCGCACGCCGAGCGCACGTTTCAGCTCGTGTCGGAACTCGCGGCGAAAAAGCAGATCACGATGCATTTTCACGCCCCAGAACAGGCGATTGTCACCGCCGACCCGGACAAATTGACGCAGCTGCTGTACATTTTGCTTGACAACGCGATCAAATACACCCCGGAAGGCGGAGACGTGACGCTATCGATCCGCACCGAGCCGAAGCAGTTCATCCTTTCTGTCAAAGACACCGGCATCGGCATCCCGCCTGAAGACATCGGCCGCATTTTCGACCGCTTTTACCGCGTCGACAAAACGCGCTCGCGCCAACAAGGCGGCCACGGCCTTGGGCTGTCGATCGCCAAATGGATCGTCGAGGCTCACGGCGGCACGATCCACGTCCAAAGCCAACTCGGGCAAGGGTCGGAGTTTCTTGTCCGTCTGCCTGCTTAGAAGGCCGGTGAAAAACGGCTGTCACGAGCAAATCAGCGGCATTTCGCCAAAAAAGAAGGCTGATTTCGCAAGGTTTTTCTAATTGGGAAATAGATGGAACTAGCAGCATTTTGTACTAAATCACCAGCCTTTTAGATCTTGCGGCGCGCTGTCATTGATAGGCGGCAAGGCGCGCCTTCTTTTTGAACATGATGAAATTGATTTTGCATTCAGCTGGCTACTCGCCACGTTTCACACTCAGCTTGTATGGAAGATGAAAACGGAAAATCGGAAATTTTATAGATGAACGATGGGCTTTATATTTTATCGCACTTCAAACATGAATGAATCATTTCTGCTTGTTGCATGCAGGTATTGTTTATGATAAGATATAAAACGAAATGACCAAAACGTCCATTTGGTCAAAAAGATGAACGCCCCTGTTAGATAAAAAGAAACAAATGATTGATGCAACAACTCATCAGAGTGAATGGCACATGACTTTAAACGTTGATTGGGGGAAGGAACGCGAACCATTGTTTCAACAAAAGATTGCCCAACGGTTCGGCTGATATCGGTAAAAAGGATTGTCTCCATGACCATCCTTCTCTTTTTTACAAAAAAAATGACTAAATGGACAAATCGGTCAATATTATTAAAAAGGAGGTTCCGCATGTGCGTGCATTTCAATTATGGATGCAGGAATGGAAAGCAGTTGCATCCAATCGGAAAACACTGATTCCGATTATAGCTGTCTTATTTATTCCGCTTCTATACAGCGGCATGTTTTTATGGGCGTTTTGGGATCCATACGATCATTTGGACGAACTTCCTGTCGCCGTGGTAAACAAAGACAAGGGGACAACGTTTGAGGGGAAAGCGTTTCATCTCGGCGATGATCTTGTTGAAAAGTTAAAAGAAAAAAAACAGTTTAACTGGCATTTTGTAAACGAACATGAAGGGGAAAAAGGATTAAAAGAACAAAAGTACTATATGCTCATTCAAATCCCTGAAGATTTTTCACAAAATGCGACGACGTTGCAAGACGATCACCCGAAAAAACTTCAACTTATTTACAAGCCCAATGAAGGATTTAACTTTTTATCAGCCCAAATTGGCGGAACAGCGGTTGAAAAAATCAAAACAGAAGTAGCCAAAACGTTAACGGAAACGTACGCAGAAAATATGTTTGAAAACATTCAAACATTAGCAGACGGGTTAACAAAAGCGAGCGATGGAGCCAAACAATTACATGATGGTCTCGGCGAGGCAAAAAATGGAACAAACAAACTGTATGATGGAATGAAAAAAGCGGAGGATGGATCCAAAGATTTGCATCATCATTTAGCGACACTTGCCGAAAAATCCATGGCCTTTACTGACGGATTGAATCAAGCAGTCAATGGTTCCACGCAAGTTCAAGCAGGGGTTCAAATGCTTGACAACGGGATGAAACACATGGTCGACGGGCAAGGGCAGCTGCTTGACGGAGCAAAACAGGCGCAAGAGGGAACCGCAAATCTTGCTTCCGGTGCAAAACGCGTATATGAAGGAATGCAAACACTCGATGCCCGCATGCCGCAGCTTTTGCAAGGTTCGGAACAATTAAGCGGGGGAGCCGAAAAGCTAGCATCATCGCTTGCGCAATGGCAACAAGGGGCGGCTCGGGTTCAAACAGGGGCGACCCAAGTAACAGGCGGGCTTGAACAGTTAGCGGCGCAGCTTGATGCACTCATTGCTCAAACCCCCGATCCGACACAAAAGGCGGTGTATGAGCGGCTAAAGGAAAATGTTGAGAAATTATCATTCGGAAGCAAACAAGTCGAAAACGGCATTGCGCAGTTAAACGATGGAGCCAAAGCATTACAATCAGGAGCAGCGTCGTTAAACAGCGGGGCGAAACAGCTGCATGAAGGGCATATTGCTCTCGACCGCGGGGTCGACGAACTGCTTTCTGGACAACAGCAGCTTGTCAATGGCGCCAATGCACTCTTGAACGGCCAAGAAAAGCTTGTCGCAGGCATGAACACGTTGCACGAAAAAATGAAAGAAGCGGAACAAGGAGCTGACAAACTCGCGAATGGCGGCCAAACACTGACCTCTGGTCTGCAAGTGCTTGCTCAAGGAGCTGATCGGCTGCAAGACGGCGCCCATCAATTGGCGAATGGTTCGCAGCAACTAGCAAGCGGAATGAATGAATTAACGAGTGGGACAAGGCATTTGCAAAATGGGATGAATCGACTGACAGACGGCTCGGAAGAACTAGCGGATCAGTTAAAAGAAGGGGCCAAAAAACCAAGCGACGTAAAAGCAAATAAAGACGTATACGACATGTTTGCAGAACCGGTGAAAGTAAAAAATGAAAAAGTGAATGAAGTGCCAAACTACGGAACAGGATTTACACCATATTTCTTGTCGTTAGGCTTGTTTGTTGGGGCGCTTTTACTCTCGATTGTCTTCCCGCTTCGCGAACCAGCAGCGGTTCCACGTTCGCCATTTCATTGGTTTTTTGCAAAATTTGGTGTGCTCATTGGGGTTGGGATTTTTCAAGCGCTTCTGGCCGATAGCGTATTGCTTTACGGACTTGACTTACAAGTGAAAAGCGTTCCGTTCTTTATCTTGTTTAGCGTCGTCACAAGCATTGCCTTTTTATCTGTCATTCAATTTCTCGTCACAACCTTCGGGGATCCGGGACGGTTTATTGGGATTGTCGTATTAATTTTGCAATTAACAACAAGCGCCGGAACGTTCCCGCTCGAGCTCATTCCGCGTTCGTTGCAGCATTTTAACGCATGGCTCCCAATGACCTATTCTGTTTTCGGATTCAAAGCGGTCATCTCAAGCGGCGATTTCTCATTTATGTGGGAAAACATCGGTAAGTTGCTGCTGTTTATCGTCGCCATGATGGTTGGAACGATGGCGTATTTTACGATGCAACATCGCCGGCGATTTGCAACAGCCGTCGAACAAGCTTCTGAGGCATAATATGCTTCAGAAGCTTTATTTTTCACCTCACATTTCGCACCCTCCCGACGAAAATCGGGAGGATTTTTTCGTTCTGATATCAAATGAATTTCCTTTTGAGTCAGTCCCATGCCTAAAATGAGAAATATTCTTTTCTTCATCCCATGGCACAAACACTATGTATGGATAGAGCGATTTTTAACGCTGAACTTGACGGATATGGACATGGATGAGAGCATCCACGTCTAACATGATACGGAACGACTAACGATGGTCAAAAAAGATTGCCATCGCTAGTCGTGTTGGCCAAAACGTTATTCTGAAAAGCGAGATAAAAAATCCTTTAGCCTAGTCGATAAAAAATCGGGAAAGATTTTAGAAACATACGGTGAAATTATACAGCCCCTAGAACAAGTTGCAACAAAAACACGCATTCACGATGGCATTGACATAGGGCATGACCAAGTCTCCGACATCTCGGATTTCGATGGGAAACAGGCGGATGATGATGACAGAGATCGCGATGATGAGGAACAAACCGATTAGAGCGCCACCCAACCGCGCATGCGGATTCCATCGAATTCTCGCCAAGCCGACGATCAACGAGCCGATGGCGAATCCGAGAAACGAGCCGTACGCATAATATCCGACATCAAACGTCGGAAACAAAAAGGAAAACAAGAACACAAACAAAGCGCCGCCAACATCAAGCCCATACGACCGAACCACGTCTTCCCCTCCTTCGTCCCCACAATGTCAGAAAAAACAGATGCCCGTCAAAATCATCGTCCATCTCGCGGCGGATCCCCTATTCATGATATACTCAAAAATCCTTCAAAAAAATGTTCGCTTTTCACCTAATTTTCTCCTTCCCCCTCTACAATACAAACCGTAAGCCAGTCCACTGCCGAAAAAAGGAGGTGACGATGTGAAAAAGGCACAAACGTTCCTATTCATCGCGCTCGCTGCTCTCGTTGGATGGAGCGCGTTTCATGTTCTGACGCCGCATGAAGTGATGGCGCACGGCCGTCCGGGCGTTCCATTTGCCGGCGTGCACGATGGATTCGGACATCACCATCGAGAGTTCGGCATGGGATCGCGCGAAGGCTGGATGATGGCAGGTTTGTTCATGTGGTGGCTCATTCCGTTTTTGCTCGTGGGCGCGGGGGCGATATGGCTCGCCGCGGCGCGGTCGAAGCGCTGGATCGGTTGGGCGCTTGTCGCTTTAGGCGTTGCTGCGATCTTGCCGAAATGGGTGCTGATCTTGCTGGCGCTGGCCGCCGTGTACACCTTAGGGCGCCGTCAAGCGCGAAAAACGGCAATTGCCGAAGTATGGGCGCCAGCACTGCCGTCCGTTCCCGTCGATTGGTTGGATGAATGGGAAAAAACAATACAAAAGGAGGCCAAACAACATGGGCATTTTTCGCCGGATCAAAACGATTATTCTCGCTGAGGCGAATGAACAAATTGACCGCTGGGAAGACCCCGTTGCCATGACGAAACAATATTTGCGCCAGCTTGAGCAAAAACTCGAACAAGGCCGCCAAGCGCTCACCCAACAATGGGTCGCCGAGCGGCGCTATGAGACGCTCATCGCCCAAGCCGAAGCGACCATTGAGAAACGAAGCCGCCAAGCGAAACTGGCGCTCGAGCGCAACGAAGAATCGGTCGCCAAACTGGCGCTGCGTGATAAACTGTTGTACGAGAAAAAGCTGGAGGCGTACAAACAACAATACGAAGCCATCAAAGCGAAAACAGTTGAGGTCGCCAATCGCTTGAACCAACTACGCGAACGGTACGACGAACTCGCCGCCAAGCAGCTCGAGCTCGCGGCGCGGGTGAACGCCGCTCAAGCGTTGAAACAAATCGACACGGCGCTCGCTTCGTTTTCTGCCGATGAGGCGCTGCGCGGCTTCGCCCGCATGGAAGAGCGCGTCATCGCCTTAGAAGCCGAAGCGGCCGCCGCCCGGTTCGGGACGAATGCTGCGTTGTCCCCCGTGCCGTTTGAGGAAGAAGTGGAACGTGAATTAGCGAAATGGAAGGAAGCCCAAGCCAATAACGCCTAATCCCCTCCCCCTTTGACATAGATGACCCCCTTGCCGGGCAGGCAAGGGGGATGGTGTTTGTTCAGGGAAGTGGCACCGCTCCCCACCGTCGCACGGCCTGACTCTCGCTTTCCCCCGTTCGGAAGCAAAATCGTTTCCTTTGTTTTTCCATCGTGGTAAAATCATTAGAGAAACGAAATAATACAGGAGATGACCTCCTATGAACTGGAAGCGAAGCGTCCGCGTTCTTTGGCTGTGCAATTTCATGGTTTCTGCCGGGATGACGATGGTCATTCCCTTTTTGTCGCTCTTTTTATGGCAAATGGGCGTCACTGAGCACCACGCCTTGAGCATCTGGACAGGACTTGTGTTTTCCGTCACGTTCCTATCAGCCGCTGTCATGGCGCCGATTTGGGGGGTATTCGCCGATAAGTACGGCCAGCGCGCCAACCTCATCCGCGCGGGGATCGGCATGGGCTTGATCACCGGATGCATGGCGTTCGCCGCCTCACCGATGACGCTGCTTGCTCTCCGATTTCTTGTCGGCTTTTTCTCTGGATTTATCACTGTCTCGTTTTCATACTTGGCCCGCGTTGTGCCGAGAGACCATAGCGGCGAGGCGCTCGGGACGCTGCAGACGGGAAGCATCGCCGGCAACATCATCGGGCCGCTCATCGGCGGCGCCTTATCCGACCTGTTCGGCTTCCGCCCGGTGTTTCTCGTGACCGGGCTTTGCATTTTACTGACGCTCTTGCCGGTCATTTTTTGGCTCGAAAAAGATCCCGTCGTGCCGCAGACAAAAGAAAACAAGGCCAGCTTCAAAGAAGTATTCAGACACCGGCCGCTCATCGTCTTATTTATCGCCACGTTTCTCGTGCAAATCGCGGTTCTTGGCGTCAACTCGATGATGACGATTTTTGTCCAATCGCTCATCGGCCATTCTAGCAATCTCGCCTTTCTATCCGGCCTCGCCTCGTCGATCACCGGCATCGCGACGATCATCGGCGCACCGTACTTAGGGAAACTCGGCGACCGGATCGGGCAGGAGAAAACATTACCGATACTGCTTGTGCTGTCCGGCTTGTTCGCCTTGCCGCAAGTATGGACGGACAACATTTATGAGCTGTACGTGTGGCGCTTCTTGCAAGGGCTTGTTGTTGGCGGCGTATGGCCGTCTATTCAAGCGCTCATCAACGCGCAAAGCCCGCGCCGCATTCAAGGGCGGGTGTTCGGCGTCACGGCAAGCAGCCGCTTCCTCGGCAACTTGACTGGCCCGACCGCCGCAGGCGCGATCGCAGGGTTCTTTTCCATTTCCTCCATTTTCGTCTTATCTGGTCTCTTGTTGATCGCCACCGGCGCATTGGTCGGGTATGCGACGCATGACCGTGCATGGCGCGAGGAAATGAAAGAGAAGATCGCCGCTTGGACACATCGTCTCCATAGTCGGTACTGACAACCACAGCGGCAAGAGGCGCGGCAGAAAAAACGAAACGGCCCGAAGAACCATTCCTTTCGGGCCGTTTCCTCTCATCGTTTCATTTCTCCGTCCATTTGATCCATCGAAGCAACGAATACGGAATCGCTTCCCCGACGCGTCCATTTCGCCCGGTCGTCGTCTCCGCCATCGTCAATGAATTCCAAATCGCTTCCTCTGTCGCCTCAACAGCCGCCTGAAACAACTCGTTCATGAGCGGCGCATCATCGCGGACAAGCGGCGGCAGCGCCTGATGCGCTGAATCCACAAAATGCGGAACCGTGTATGCCGTCGAAAAGGCGATGACGATGTCGCCGCTGCCATGATGAACGTGGCTTCCCGTCCGCGCCAGCCCCACCGCCGCCCGCTTCGCCAGCCGCTTCAACTGCCGCGCATCAAGCGGCGCATCGGTCGCGACGATCATCATAATCGAACCAGCCGGCACATCCCGTTCATCAAACGACGGCGGCACATACGGCACAAACCGCAGCTCTTCACGCCGCCCGAAATTGCTCACGACAAGCGCTCCGACCGTATACATCCCGCCCGCGATCCGCGACGAGCTGCCAATGCCCCCTTTCCAGCCGAAGCACATCATACCCGTCCCCGCGCCGACCGCCCCTTCTTCCATATCGACGCGCGCCTCGGCAATCGCCTGTTTCGCATGCTCCTTCGTCACCGAAAGCGCCCGCGCCGTATTCAAATAGCTGTCATTGCATTCCCCGACGACAATGTTGGCCGACCCGGTCGTATCTCCGATCTCCGGCGTCATCGCAAGCATATACTCAAGCGTCCCTTGCCAGACAGCGCCGACACTGAACGTATTGGTCAGCATAATCGGCGACTCGATCAACCCAAGTTCCTCGACCTGCACCAACCCGACCGTTTTCCCAAAACCGTTCAAAACAAAACAAGCCGCGGGCACCTTCTCCAAAAACCAGTTGCCCCCATGCGGCAACACCGCCGTCACCCCAGTGCGGATCACTGTCCGCTCATTCATATCTTCCCGAATCGTCACATGACCGACCCGCACCCCAGGCACATCGGTGACTTGATTGCGCTCCCCTGTCGGAAGCGTGCCGATGGAAAAACCAAGATCGCGAAGTTTAGAGCGCATTGCAACCTCCATTTACTTCCGAATGATGTGAAGCCAACTGATGGAAACAACTCCAAACGAACCAAAAGCTCGGACATTGAACGCTCTCCCACCTACGCCCACGCGTGGAAGTGGGGGTCTCCTCAGCGCGAGATGATAAATCTCCAAATATTTTTTCCATATCTTTGTTGAATCGACATCATCATTTCTTTGGTTTGGCTGCAACCCAACCAGTCTTGTACCTGCTCATCGGGTTCGAATGATTCTTTTATTTCAAAGTTTCAATCCCTTATAGGTACGATAAAAACACAATATGATCGATCTTTTGTCCCTTTGAATTTCAATCCCTCGTAGGTACGATAAAAACACGTTGGACAAGGAGACAGCATTTATATCAAAGCTCATTTCAATCCCTCGTAGGTACGATAAAAACCCAAAAATGCTTGTTGTATCAAGCATTTCGATCTAACACTGTTTTCAGAGTACCACGTTCCAAAAATTCTGTCAATACCCTTCAACCTCGGTGGCTGTAAGTCTGAACCGCCAAAAATTATTGTCGTCGATCCCCCGGGGTTTTTGCACGATTGGAGGTCGACGACAATCTTGCGGCTAGTTTATCCACTTGCGAGGCGAAACATTCCAAACCCTTGTGAATTTCGACTGCCAAGACCGACGTGGTACAAAAATGTCAACTGTTCTGGCGAAGAACAAAGACGATAATGTCCCATCCAGCCTGTAATATACATGTCCTTGAATAGTGTGACCACACGATGACGCCGATGAACATAAATCGGTTGAATCGATAATCGTTCCGCTGGCGGAACACCATAGTACGCTGCATATTTGTGACAGAAATTCAATTCAATCAAGTGGGGGAATACCTCATCATCAGGATCAAAAAATTGCGTTTTCTTTCTCCCATCCATCGTCTCATATGTGCTGTATACGGTCAGTGGAGAAAGCATGACAACGTCAATTTCATGCCCCCGTATGTCAACGCTCTCCATTTTGACACTTTTCACTTCAATCAACTGTCCGTAAAGCTCAATCTCCCTTTGCACCAAGAATCTCTGCCCAAGTTGTTGAGTCAGCTCTGGAAGAGCGGTATCGATATGCCATTGGAAATCCCCCAAAAAATGAATTGTTTTCCTTTCTCGATCCACTTGATGCGTTCCAAATAAACGGCTAAAGGTAAACAGTTTAAATGAACGTTTCTCGTGGCGAAATCCCCTGTCATGCAAAAACGCGGCTAATTGTTCATTTTCTAACGAACGATACAATAATCCTTGCAACAAATGCTGATAATGCAGCGGCAAGGAAACCGTCCCTTGCCGTCCGCTCATGGTCACTGTCAATCTCATGTTTTTTCCTGCCTTCCTTATTGTATACCATTTGACTTATAGAATGAATTGGACCTTTGTCAACAGAATGGACACAAAAAATCGAGAGAATTACGCAGAAATACGATACATACGTTCGTATTGATTGGGCGTCAAGTACTCAATCGCAGAGTGAATCCGTTTCCCGTTGTAGAAACAAGTGATATATTCAAAAATGTGCTTTTTCGCCTGTTCACGCGTCTGGAATTTTTCCAGGTAAATCAGTTCCTTCTTCAACACGCTATGAAAAGATTCGATACAGGCATTCTCGTAGCAATTGCCCTTGCGACTCATACTGCTGGTCATCCCGTATTTTCTCAAACGCGCCTAGTATTCACGCGACGCATATCGGCTGCCGCGATCGGAATGATGCAGCACTTCACCGCGCGGTCGTTGGAGGTGGTAGGCTTGATCCAGCGCTTGGATGACCAGTTCCTTCGTCATCCACTCGTCCATATGGAGACCGACGATTTTACGCGTACATAGATCCATAATGCTCGCCAAATATAGCCAGCCTTCATGTTGCGGATCACTTGGTCATCGGACTTCAGTTTTCCACTTCCTGGAAAAGCTTACTGTCCGCTCTGCTTGTACCCTGCCACCCAGCGGTACAAGGTATTGTCGTTGATTCCCAGTTCCCGGCGACCTGTGCCACCGGCTTGCCTTCTTCCAGAATCATTCGAATGGTTTGTAATTTGAATTCCTTGTCGTACGATTTACCCATTTTAGACACCTCGAATCCATTTGATTTTATTTTCACACTCTCGATTCTCCGTGTTCACTTTTTAGTCTAGCACCACGGGTACGTTTCACTTTTTCCTTCAAACATGATTTTACTCAAATGCACCGATTTTAAGGAATACGTGGAAAAAAGCACTTGCATTTCCCGAATTTCCCCATTATTATAATAATAGGATCATACCACAGCAATGATCTCAGGGTTACTATGATAAGGGCTTTCTGCCTAAGGCAGACTGACCCGTGGCGTTGGGGATCGCCTGTCGCCCGCTTTTAGCGGGCATTCCCCATCCTTGCGCAAACTCAGACCTTGGCGGAAAACGCTAAGGTCTTTTTTACTACATAGCTATCGGGAGGGGATTGACATGAGATACAAAATTGGCCTTGATATCGGCATTACCTCTGTGGGTTGGGCAGTCATTAATCTGGATATTCCTCGCATCGAAGATTTGGGCGTCCGCATTTTTGATAGTGCAGAAAATCCAAAGACAGGAGAATCACTAGCTCTTCCACGCCGCCTCGCTCGCTCAGCCCGGCGTCGATTGCGCCGCCGCAAGCATCGGCTGGAGCGCATTCGCCGTTTGGTCATTCGTGAAGGAATTTTAACGAAAGAGGAACTGGACAAGCTATTCGAGGAGAAACACGAAATCGACGTCTGGCAACTGCGCGTTGAAGCATTGGATCGAAAACTAAATAACGATGAATTAGTCCGTGTCCTCCTTCATCTAGCCAAGCGGCGCGGCTTCAAATCCAACCGCCAAAGCGAGCGCAGCAACAAAGAAAACAGCACGATGCTCAAACATATCGAAGAAAACCGGGCCATTCTCTCAGGCTATCGGACCGTCGGCGAAATGATTGTGAAAGATCCAAAGTTTACGCTCCATAAACGCAATAAAGGCGAAAATTACACAAACACGATCGCCCGCGATGACTTAGAACATGAGATCCGACTCATTTTCTCCAAACAGCGTGAGTTTGGAAACATGCGTTGCACGGAAGAGTTTGAGAATGAATATATCACCATTTGGGCTTCGCAACGTCCTGTCGCTTCCAAAGATGATATCGAGAAAAAGGTGGGCTTTTGTACATTTGAACCGAAAGAAAAACGGGCGCCAAAAGCAACATACACATTCCAGTCATTCATCGCTTGGGAGCACATCAATAAATTGCGGCTCGTCTCCCCATCAGGCACACGGGGGCTCACTGATAAGGAGCGCCGCCTTTTGTATGAACAGGCGTTCCAAAAAAACAAAATTACCTATCATGATATACGGACATTGCTCCATTTGCCTGATGATACCTACTTTAAAGGCATTGTGTACGATTGGGGCGAATCGCTAAAGCAAAACGAAAACATCCGATTCCTCGAACTCGACGCCTATCATCAAATTCGGAAAGCCATCGATAAAGTGTATGGAAAAGGAAAATCAAGTTCGTTTCTTCCCATCGATTTCGATACATTCGGTTATGCCTTGACGTTGTTTAAAGATGATGCCGATATTCGCAGCTACTTGCGAAACGAATATGAACAAAACGGGAAACGGATAGCAAATTTGGCGAACAAGGTATATGACAACGAACTGATTGAAGAACTGTTGAACTTGTCATTTACAAAATTCGGCCATTTGTCGCTAAAGGCGCTCCGCAACATTCTCCCGTATATGGAACAAGGTGAGGTCTACTCTTCTGCTTGCGAGAAGGCTGGATATACATTTACAGGGCCAAAGAAAAAACAAAAAACGGTGCTGCTTCCGACTATTCCGCCGATCGTCAATCCGGTTGTCATGCGCGCATTGACACAGGCGCGAAAAGTGGTGAATGCCATTATCAAAAAGTATGGTTCGCCGGTATCCATTCATATCGAGCTAGCTCGCGATTTATCACAAACGTTTGACGAACGGCGCAAAACAAAAAGAGAACAAGATGAAAACCGGAAGAGAAACGAAACCGCCATCCGCCAGCTCATGGAATACGGGCTGACGCTAAATCCAACCGGTCTTGACATTGTCAAATTCAAACTGTGGAGCGAACAAAACGGGAGATGCGCCTACTCGCTTCAACCGATCGAAATCGAGCGGCTGCTTGAACCGGGTTATGTAGAAGTGGATCACGTAATCCCGTACAGCCGCAGTTTGGACGACAGTTATACAAATAAAGTGTTGGTATTGACAAAAGAAAACCGCGAAAAAGGCAACCGCATTCCTGCCGAGTATTTAGGTGTCGGAACTGAACGCTGGCAGCAGTTTGAAACGTTTGTGTTAACAAACAAGCAGTTTTCCAAAAAGAAACGGGATCGACTGCTCCGGCTTCATTACGATGAAAATGAAGAAATGGAATTTAAAAGCCGAAATTTAAATGACACTCGGTATATTTCACGCTTTTTCGCCAACTTTATTCGTGAACATCTGAAGTTCGCCGAAAGTGACGACAAGCAAAAAGTATATACGGTCAACGGCCGTGTTACCTCCCATTTGCGCAGCCGCTGGGATTTCAACAAAAACCGTGAAGAATCCGATTTGCATCATGCAGTAGATGCCGCCATCGTCGCTTGCACAACGCCAAGCGATATCGCCAAAGTCACCGCCTTTTACCAACGGCGCGAGCAAAACAAAGAACTGGCCAAAAAGACCGAACCGCAGTTTCCGCAACCTTGGCCGCACTTCGCCGATGAACTGCGGGCGCGTTTATCAAAACATCCGAAAGAGAGTATAAAAGCTCTCAATCTTGGAAATTATGATGATCAGAAACTCGAATCGTTGCAGCCGGTTTTTGTATCCCGCATGCCGAAGCGGAGCGTCACAGGGGCGGCTCATCAAGAGACATTGCGACGTTATATTGGCATCGATGAACGGAGCGGGAAAATCCAAACTGTTGTCAAAACGAAACTGTCCGAAATCAAGCTGGATGCAAGCGGACATTTTCCTATGTACGGCAAAGAAAGTGACCCAAGGACATACGAAGCGATCCGCCAGCGGTTGCTTGAGCATAACAATGATCCGAAAAAAGCATTCCAGGAACCTCTGTACAAACCGAAAAAGAACGGGGAACCAGGGCCTATCATTCGGACAGTGAAAATCATCGACACAAAAAACCAAGTCATCCCGCTCAATGACGGCAAAACCGTCGCCTACAACAGCAACATCGTTCGAATTGACGTATTTGAAAAAGATGGGAAATACTATTGTGTTCCCGTCTATACAATGGACATCATGAAAGGTGTTTTGCCAAACAAAGCCATCGAGCCGAACAAACCGTACTCTGAGTGGAAGGAAATGACGGAAGACTATACGTTCCGATTCAGCTTGTACCCGAATGATCTCATTCGCATTGAGCTTCCTCGGGAAAAAACAGTGAAAACAGCCGCAGGCGAAGAGATCAACATTAAAGATATGTTTGTCTACTACAAAACGATTGACTCAGCCAACGGGGGATTAGAGTTGATCAGCCATGACAACAGTTTCTCGCTCCGTGGCGTCGGTTCAAGAACCCTCAAACGATTCGAGAAATATCAAGTAGATGTGCTCGGCAACATCTACAAAGTGAGAGGGGAAAAGAGAGTTGGGTTGGCGTCATCTGCTCATTCGAAAACCGGGGAAACTATCCGTCCGTTACAATCAACTCGTGATTGAACAGGAAGAAAAAGTTTCTATCCCGTTGGAGGATATTTGTTCCATTATCATCGAGGAGCAAGCTGTCAGCGTTACAGCAGTCGCTTTAAGCAAAATGGCCGAACATAACATTGCATTATTCACCTGTGACCAAAAACGGCTCCCCAATGGGGTTCTGCAGCCGTTCCAAAAACATTCTCGTCAAGTGGGCGTGCTGCACATGCAGTACGCCTACTCCAAGCCTTTTAAAAAGCGAATTTGGCAGCGGGTCGTGATCCAAAAACTCATCAATCAAGGAAAGTGTTTGGAGTTCCTGAACAAAGAAGGAGCCGACGAGCTATACCGCATCAGCAAAACCGTCGACTCTGGAGACAGCAATAACCGTGAAGCGTATGGAGCCAAAAAGTACTTCCAGTATTTATTTGGCAGTGAATTTACCCGACGAAGCGACTCAGTGGTGAACGCTTCTTTAAATTACGGATACGCCATTATGCGGGGACTCGTCGCCCGCTCTCTCGTTGGGTATGGTTTTTTCCCATGCTTAGGAATTTACCATGATAACGAGTTGAACAAATTTAATCTCGCCGACGACTTTATGGAAGTATTGCGTCCGCTCGTTGACCTATACGTGGCCCAACACATTCAACCGGACGATGAATTTTCTCCGTCCATTCGGGCAGACTTATATAATTTAGCCAACATGGACATACTAGTGAATGGAGAAAAACTGACCGTCGTGAACGCGGTGGAAGAAATGACAAAAAGCTTCGTCACTGCAAGCCGAAGCCAAGACCCTTCGTTGTTGAAATTGCCGGAACTTCTCCCGTTACAACTGCACGTGTATGAGTAAGTTTATGCGGTTGCTCGTCTTTTTCGATCTTCCCGTCGTGACCAACCGGGAGAAGCGCGAATACCGGCGATTTCGCACATTCCTGCTAAACGAAGGGTACGATATGTTGCAGTTTTCGGTCTACAGCCGCGTCTGCCACGGACATGAAGCAACGGACAAACACTTGGCAAGATTAAAACGCAACTTACCTCCTCGAGGATCGATTCGGGCGATGGTCGTAACGGAAAAGCAGTACGCAAAAATGCAGCTGCTTCTTGGGGAACCGACAGCACAAGAAAAGAAAATCACATCCACCCAACTTACACTTTTTTAAAAAAACGGAAATGGTCCCCTTTTTTGCATAAGCATATTTGCATTTTTTGAAAGCAAAAAAGCCTGCGATCCTTGAGATTGCAGGCTTTTTTAGATGTGTATTATACCACAGCGATAATCTCAGGGGAACTATGACGGCAACAAATCGGCCAACGATACTTCTTCATTATACCACAGCGATAATCTCAGGGGAACTATGACAGTTTGGACAGGCTAAACTTTCGGATAGAAATTATACCACAGCGATAATCTCAGGGGAACTATGACGAGTTTTCCTAACTTGTACGCCGCTATGTAATTATACCACAGCGATAATCTCAGGGGAACTATGACGATTTCGTCGGTCGAACGAGCAAGCAAGCGATTATACCACAGCGATAATCTCAGGGGAACTATGACTAGCTTCGCTAAGTTTAATCGCAGCACGTAATTATACCACAGCGATAATCTCAGGGGAACTATGACCCGTTGAAACGCCAGCCCACCCTTTAAGTCATTATACCACAGCGATAATCTCAGGGGAACTATGACCAGATAAATGCGACAGGTGGGCGCGGCGGAATTATACCACAGCGATAATCTCAGGGGAACTATGACTTACGAAACAATACAAAATATAGTAGCATTATTATACCACAGCGATAATCTCAGGGGAACTATGACCTTCCGCTTGAATAATTGCGCGCGACTCACATTATACCACAGCGATAATCTCAGGGGAACTATGACTACAACATCATACTCAGAAGTAGAAGAATGATTATACCACAGCGATAATCTCAGGGGAACTATGACTGTTTTTAGAACATCGTATATCCAAAATCTATTATACCACAGCGATAATCTCAGGGGAACTATGACAAACGCATAAAACCATTGTCGTCGATCCCCCGGGATTTTTGCACGATTGGGGGTCGACGACAATGTGAGGCTCGACGGCGAAGAGTCTGCTCTGCTTACCCCTTCACCCGTTCGATCTTCTCAACCGGCAGCCCGGTCAGTTCGTGGATCGTGTCGACATCATACCCTTTCGCCAGCATTCTCTTCACCACGTCGAGCTTCCCTTCCTCAATCCCTTGTTGGCGCCCTTGTTTAATACCTTGTTTGATCCCTTGTTTGACCCCTTGTTCGATTCCCTTCTCGATTCCCTTTTCCATTCCCCGCTGTTCGTACGAGACGATGAGCTCCATCACTTGCTTCGCCTCCTTCGTCTCCATTTGGCTCACCTCGTTTCGCAGTTTCGCTTCCTCCTCTTCGGACAACCGCAAATACGTTTCAAAAAAACCGAACAACAGCCGCTGTTTCGCCTCATCGAGCTCAAGGCGGACGAGCATGCGCAAAAATTCTTTTTTCACTTCGACCTTTTCTTCTTCATTATACCCCATTTTGCTTAACAAGGCAGCGGCGACGGGATTGTCATGGCGGATGTACGCGCGCCACGGCAGTTTGCGCAGCTCCACCGTCAAGTAACGAAAATCGAGAACCGTCAAAAACGGAAACTGGACGACCAATGAGGAAGGTTCATCGTGGTGTTCATCATAGCTGAAGATGGCGATCGGAACAATGCGGCGGCGGTATTTTTGAAACAAGCGGCTGAAGTAGAGGAACATTCGCTCGGGGAAGGTCCGCTGTGCGTAGCTTTGGTGTTCGACATGAACAATGACGAGCCCGTCTTCCCCTTTCATCTTCGTTTCCACCAACAAATCGACGCGGTGCTTCTCTCCGGCCGTCACGTCGGTAAACAGTTCTTCTGTGAGGAAAGAAAGGTGGTGAACGTCGATGTGCTCGTACACGTTGGGAAAGAAAAGAAGCAAAAACTCTTCGAAAAACGTCGACAGCAGCTCTTTGAACAACCGGTCGTGATCGATTCGCTGTTTGGCCACGTTTTCCCTCCTTGCGACATGGAATTCACGATATGTATTCGCTCTACGCGACGCAATTCCTTCTCATGAATGTAACTTTTTAGGAAGGAGACCCGATCGCTTTGGGCTCCTTCCCTTGTCCTTCCTCTAGCTCGTGAATGGACTACCCGTTGATATCCCCTGTCAACCTCCCAATGATCGCCTCTTGATACCCGGCTTTTTTCTTTCGCCCGATGGCTTCTTTCACCGGCCGCAATGGTTCCGATGTGACGGATGCGAGTTTGGCGAGGCGCTCGGTTGTGAGTTCAACGACTGGGTTGGCGGCCGCATAATCGTCCAAGGAAAAGCGCCAGAGCGTGACGGCCTGTCCATACCGTTCAAGCAGCCGCTCTGCCATGGCCAATCCTTCCGGATCGAAGTCGCCGGAGTAATACAGCTTGGCGCCTGAAGAGGCGAGAAGATCGAGCAGCTTCATCGTCGCCAAGTTCATTTGCCCGTTCGTGCTGACAAGCGGGGCGCGGGTGTCAAGCAGCGTCGAAAAGACGCCCGCGTTTTCGACAATGTACACCGTCCCCCCATGGGCAGGGCGGGCGCGGACAAGCGACAGCACATCTCTAAGCGGCATGTTCAGCGCCGTGTTCGCCTCCCAGGCAGCGGAGAAAACAGGATGCGGTCCGTCCTTGGTTTCAGCAAGAATGTTGGCGCATGTGACAAAGTTCAGGATATCCTCACGGAGCAAGCCGACGGACTGGAGCAACTCGTTGACGCTCTCTACAGATGCCATGTCCCAATCCCCGGGCACGGTCGCTTGCAACGCCGAAAGCAACAATCTCCCCGGTAGCGTGGACAAATCGAACGCATGCGGGTCGCCCGCCACTTGCTGGGCAAAGAGCGGGAGGCGCATGTATGACGGGAGCGGGAGGCGGCCGAGAGCCGCGCTGACAAGGCGGATGGCCTCCTCCAGGCTGCGGCGGTCGGTTTCGTACGCCGTTTGGACGAAGCGCTGAGGGCGGACCGACTCAACCCAATGATGCTCCTCGGTCAGACGCGCAAAAAAACGATCCCGTTCCTCTTCCTCCGCCTGGCGCCGTTCTTTGTTTGAGACAAGCGGGGCGCCGAAGTACTGTTCAAGCAGCTCGACAAGCCCAACGCCCGCAAACCTCGTCTGTCCGAGCTGTTTTTCAAACGCGATAAGGGAGACGCGGGAGACGTCTTTGCCGAAAAAGGCGGCCACCGCCTCCCGCTCTTCATCGGTGAACGCCTCTAAAGACACCGCGCCGCCGACGCGGCCGAGCGACTCGTACTTGTGCTTCATCTCGATAAACAGACGGCGGAAGCCCGGTTCAGAGCGGAAAAAGGCAGCCGCCTCCTTGGCCGTGCTCACGTCTCGATCGTCTCCCATTCTTTATCATTGACCATCAGCTGTTTGACGCGGCCGTTCCAACGGTAATGAATGACGGTCACAAACGACGCATTGCGCGGGCGGACGAGTTCGCAAATGGACAACGCGGGCACGGTGTCGTAGTCGCCCCAAAGCGCCTGCGAGTTCATGATATAGTTAAAGCCGAGCTGTTCGACAAGTCCGAACAGGTTGCGGATGTTGTTTTCATCGACGCCGGCGAACGCCTCGTCGAGCGAAATGATGTACGGGGCATCATCGCCCGCTTCTTGGTAGCGCGAATACGCCGCGGCGAAAAGCGGAATGTACATCGCCATCGCCTTTTCCCCACCGCTGAATTGGTAAAAGCGGTGGTTCGTCAGCTCGCGTTTCGGCTCGTTTGTTTTTTCATAGTACAAAGTGAAGGAAAACCATTTCCGATAGTCGAGCACTTCTTTAATGATTTGATGGAGCGTGCTGCCTTGGCCGCGCTCTTCAAGCAATTCGCGGGCGCGGGCGATTTTCGAGCGGAAATGGTTCGTCACTCGCTGTAAATCTTCCTCTCTAAGCAGCCGCGGATCGAGCCGCAACAGGCGCACCAATTCTTTCGTATCGAGCTCCGCTTCCGTCTCCGCCGTTTTCGGCTTCCATTGAATGGACAGCACAAGCCCTGATGATGTGTCGAGGCCGCCCATCAGTTTATTCATATCATTCACCCACCGTTCGGCGCGCTGAATGCGGCTGCGCAAAATGCGGCCGACTGATTTTAAGATGACGTCCTCATACAGCTCGCGGTCTTGTTCTTTCATATACTCGTGCTGCAAGACGATGTCGCGCTCCACTTCCGCCAGCACCGCAAACGGCGTGGCGCGCTCGCCTTTGTAGTCGAGGTAAATGACGTGCCGTTCTTGTTTCTCCCGCCAGTCCGCGGCTTTCATGGCCATCTCATCGTCTGGGGCAGCGGCGGTCCATTCGGGCTTCGTTTGTTCTTCCAGCGGCTCGAAGGACGCCCGGTATTCGGTCAAGTTGGACGACTCTTGGAAAAAGACGGTGTTCAGCCGCGCCAGAAGCGAGGAACGCGTCTCTTTTAACACTGCTTCGTACCGTTGTTTCGCTTCTTTCGCCTGCTCCAGGAGGGAGCGGGAACGATCAAGATCCACAAGCCCAAGCGCCGCTTCACGGGCAAACGACTTTTCCCACATCGCGGCGAGCTCGCGGGCGAACGCTTCCCGCCGCGCCTCTTTTTCCCGTTCTTCGGCCAGGCGCATGAGCTGCTGTTCCGTCCGCGCCCGTTCGTTGACAAGGCGCGGAATTTCGCGGCGCAAAGACGCCAACCGTTCTTGAATGCGGGCGATTTCGGCGCGAATGTCATCCGCTCCCATTTGTGCGAGCGTCCGCTCCATCTCCGCGATTCGCAAGGCGAGCCGCTCGGTTTCATCCCGAAGTCGATTTCGTTCGCCTTTCGCCTCGTCGATCTCCGCTTCCAGCACCGCAAGCTGCTCGCGCTGCTGAGCGATCACGGCTTCGGTATGGCGCGTTTCGCGGTAAAGCACTTCGAGTTCGTGCAAATGGCGGACGTACGATTTCATGGCGAGCATGGCTTGTTCGCAGCCGTCCAAGGTGAAGGCTAAATCAAGCTCAGCCGATTCGTCACGAAGCTGCTGTTTGATTTGTTTCCATTCGCGCGCAAGGAGGGCCGCTTTTTCTTCTTGCCGCTTCCATTCCCGCTCTTTGCTTTCCGCTTGGCGGCGCGCTTCTTGCGCTTCGTCAAACGCGGTGCGCACGTCGCGGTCCGCCGGGAAGGACGCCAACCAGTCGGCGAGCGCTTGAATGGCCGCTTCCACGGCCGCATGCGCCCCACGCAGACGGTCGATCTCTTGCCCCATCGCGGCGATCTCCGCTTCCAGCGCCGCGATGTTTTCAAGCCGCCACCGCTCGCGCGCCGCACGGCCAATGAACGCCGCCTTCGATCCCCGCGGTGCATGGCCGCGGACAAGGCCGAGCGAATAGCGCCCCGTTTCATCGATCGTCATGCCGCCTTCTTGGTCGGCATCGGTGATGACGATGCTTCGGAGCACTTCGTCAATCCGCTCCATTGACACAGGGGCATCCGCATCTGGGCGCAAATAATCGGCCAACGTATGCACCATATGAACCGGTTTCGGGATGAGCACACGGTCGCAGTCGACGTCGACATCGCGGGCCGCAATGAGGGCGTCAAGCAACCCAGCGTGCGAAAGCGCCGATTCGATCCGCTCGCGCACATCGTCAGGCACATCGTCGACAAATTCGACCGCGGCATAAAACGGGACAAACGGAATCCCTTCCCGTTCCAATGCCAAGCGGGCGGCTGTCGTTTGTTCATCCCGTTCGGGTTCAGGGTCGCGTTGTTCCCGCCATTGACGCAGTTCGGCCTCACGTTCTGCCCGTTTCTCTTCCAACAGACGGATGTCATGTTCGAGCCGCCATTTCTCATCCTTTTTCTTACCGACGGCATCGTAATACGCTTGAACGAACGGGCGCTTCAGATCATCGAGCGAATACAGCTCATAGAGGGCGCCCATTTGTCGCAAAAACGCCTGAATGTCCGCTTCGGAAACGTCGATTCCTCCTTGCTCGACCCAGGCAAGCACGGCTTGTTCAAACCGCTCTTTCTCCTGCTCGAGCAGCTCTTCCCATTTCTGTTGCTGATGACGCCATTCGTCCATTTCCCGCCGCCGCTCGCCCGCTTCGGTGCTCGCTTCTTCATAGCGTCGTTTCACATCGTCATGCCTGCGCCAAAGGCGCGCCAACTCCTCGAGCTGCTCGATATGGCGGTCAGCTTCCTGTTTCCAAGCGGCAAACGAAAACTCTTGTTGCTTTTGGCGATGGCGGTGAAAATCGTCTTCGTTCGTTTCATGCAAAGAAAAGGCTCCTTCTTCCGCATCCGCTCGCAGCTGCGCCAACTCGTCTTCAAGTTTCCGTTCAAGGTCATCCAGCCGCGCTTCCGATTCATCGAGGCGGCGGCGATGTTGGCGTTCCAGCCGTTCTTTTTCCGCGATCGTCTGCTCGTGCCGCTCCCACCGCTCCTGCAGACGCTCCCTCTCCGATTTCAACTGTTCATACTTCTCCGCTTGCTGGAACACTTCGTGGCCAGCCAAGTCGATTTCACGTGAACGCAGCACGTCTTCTTCACGGCGGAGGCGGGTGATGGACTCATCAAGCTCATCAAGCGTCTTTCGCGCCTGCTCTTCTTCATCGTGAAGGCGGTGTTGTGCAGCAGCGAGCTGTTCAGCTTGCTTGACCGCTTTTACGTATTCTGTCGCCTTTTCGGCGATCATATATTCGTTGTAAAGGCGGTATTGATCGCAAAGACGCTTCAACGCCCGCTCGTCGCGTTCGAGCTGCTCAAGCTGCTGCTTCGCCTGGTCCATGTTTTCGATCGTGTCCGATAAATGGCGGAGCTCGTCGTCGGTCAACGGAGGCAGCGAGCTTTCCAAAATTTCATAAATCACGGTCGGCTTAAAGTCTTTGGACAGCTTCGGGCTGCGCAGTTGAATGAGCAGCTCGATCAATTCTTGAAACGCCTCAAGCGATTCAAAGCGAAACACATGCTTATTGACGAGCTCCATATAGTCTTTTTGCGTCTCGACGACCGTCCCGCCCGCGCCGAGCGCTGTGGCCAGCTCCCGCTTGGTCAGCGGGATTTTTTCACCTGTTTTTTCTTGTTTATACAACTGAAGGTCATAGCCGATGCGGCGGTTGTCAAAGAGGACAAACCCCCAGAAATCGAGGCTTTTTTGCCGCTTCGCGCGCAGGCCGATGCCCGTTGTGACGTATTGGTCGGATTCTTTCCGTTTATATTCCAAAAACAAATACCCGGTCCGCTCATCGCGATTGACGACATCTTTTTCCCCAAGCAAGTAGTCTTCCATGCGCCGCGCCCGTGAACCGAACGGATCGAGGCGATCGGGCGTCTTCTTGCCGTCTAAAAGCACCGGGATCAAGCTTTGCATCGTCACCGACTTGCCCGCCCCGTTGCTTCCCCGCAAGAGCAGCTTACCGTCAGCGAAATGAAAATACTGCTCGTCGTAATACCAAAAATTAATCAGCCCCGCACGATGAAGCACCCATGGATTCGCCATGTTCTCCTCCCTCTTTCGCGTCAAAATCATCCGGATACCGTCCCGACATCCGCCCGAGGAGGGGATAAAGGACGATCATTCCGGTGTCGTGCTCCACATCGGCCATGCGCCATTCGTTGAGCGCCGCAAGCACTACGCGGACAAGCTCGGCAGCCGACATGTCGCGGTACGTTTTCCCCCACCCAGCCCCGTAGCGGCGCCGGCAATCGGCAAGCCAGGCGGAAAATTGTTCAGGCGTCAATCGTATGCGGCCGTATTCATCCGGCGGATATTCCCCAAGCCGCTCGCGCACCAAGGCGGCAAAATGAAGGATGACCTCCGACGTTCCTTTCTGATCAGGAAATACGGTGTACGGCGCCTGCCGTTCGGGAAGCGTCAACATGGCGGCGTTTTTGTACAATTCATACCGAAACGGCGTATGCGCTTCGATATCATCCCGCAGCCGATGGCGGAAGTTGCGCAAGTAGTAAAAGTCTTGCTCGTCCCCTTCCGTCCGGTGCACCGCCGGGGATAAAAACAGCTTTCGATACAGGCGATGGCGCCGATAATCTTGCGGTGATGCTTTCCACTCCTCGGCGAGCAATTCGTCGATCGATTCATATTGCAACAAATCTTTCGGATACGTGCGCATAAAATAACGAGCCAACACTGGCACTTCGTACAACGCCTCTTCCTCCACATGCTGGGCGAACGCCTCAATCTCCCCATCCATCCGGCGGACGAGTCCGATTTGTTCCGCCGTTTTCAACACGCGGATGAGCGCGCGCCGATGCGAATAGTTCGTCCAATCGACCGGTAGATCACCCGGGTACATGGCGCGGATTTCTTCACATACGTCAGAAAGCAAAAACTTTTCTTCCACTGCTTTTCCTTCCAAATACGCCATCAAACAGCAAAACAACGCATAGTCAAGCGGCTCTTGAAACGACTCGATGCCCATCCACGGCTCCGGTTCGGCGGGAATTTTCTCGAGCTTGGCAAAATAGCGGTGAACGATGAGCCGATAGCCAAACTTCTCCTCCACATACTTTTTCAACACATGTTCGCGCTCACGGACGAGCTGATACAAATCCGGCTCTTTGTCGCGAATGATCCAAAATTGTTCGAACAGCGCGGCGAGCGCCTCTTTCGCCTTGTCGTCAAACGCCGTTTCCATCCTCACTCACCTCGCGAAAGCACATGAATTTCGTAGTTCGGCATTACGAGTTCTCCATCTTCTGCGCGAAGGCAAATCGTCCCCTCTTTGTTCACCACGTTGACAACCCACCCGTTTTCCGTCTTCATTGCTTGCCCCTCGCGCCCCATCGCTTTGGCGATCCAGCCGAGCAGCGTTTTCCGTACGTATGGGGTCACCTCAGGAAGGTCGGCAAGCACGATTTTCCCGTCGGTCACAAATTGCTTCAGCTCGGCTTCCTCGCGCGCTTTTTCTTCCAAATAGCGAAGACGCGCTTCTTCTTTCTCCCGTTCTTTGTCTTCAATCGCCTGCGGCTTTTTCTTTTCCCCATAATGGCGGACGCGCGGTTTCGTCACCCACTCGGCTGGCGGCTCGTCCCATACGTCGCGGTATATGTTGTCTGTCGCCCCGAAATCGGCGACGAGATGTTTCGTATGGAAGCAACCGAACACGACCGCTGACAGGCAGTGCGCCTCTTCAATCGATTCAAGGCGGGAAAACCAACGGGCCAAATGCAAGTAGTCGCCTTTGCGGCTGCGAAAATGGTGATGCCGCTCGCCAAGCCGTTGCACGACGCGCGTCAGGCGGCGAATCGCCTCATTCGTCTGGTATTGCAAAAACGAAAGCTCGCTCTCGTGCCCATCGCGGCCTAAAAACCATTCGCACAGGCTGCGCCACGTCTCCCATTTTTCTTCAATCTGGACAGCGCGCGGCGGCAGCGCATCGGCAAAGCGAGGGATGGACCTCTCATAGTCGACGACATGCTCGATGAACTGCCGAACCCCGTCTTCCGGCAAGTCTTCAAGCAATTGCTCAATCTGTATCGACGTTTTTTGCAAGGCGACGATAAAATCGCGCAAATAAGCAGTAAACTGCTCTTTATAAACGAGAAACGACTCCGATGTCATCCGCTCTTCCAAATTTTCACCGTGCAAATAAGCGATATAGTCGGCGGAATTTTGGATGATTTTTTTGAAATAATCGAACGTCTCTTCCCATACTTGATGCATTTCATCCGGCTGCTCTTGAAAATCAGAGGCGATGATCGTTTCCATGCGAGAAAGAGAGGCATACAAACGGTCAAACCGCGTTCTCTCGAGCGACCCCCCAAATGAATCCCCAAGCTGCTCGAGCGTGCGGATCATCCGTTCGATTTCGACCGTGTACGGGCTGCATTGATAGCGGAACCGCTTTTTCTTAAACTCTTCAATCGTCCGCACGTGAGAAGTCTCTTGACGGGCGATCAAGTTGTTCCATTTGACGAGCTGGTCGAGGTCTTGCTGCAGCTCTTCCTCAGTGTAATCGGCAAACTCCTCGTGCTGCTTTAAAAAGGCGTACACTTCTTCCGGAAACAAATATTGCCGCATCCGCTCGTGCTGAATGTAGAAATAGCGCAAAATCGCCCGGTAGCGGTGCGCGTTTTCCGTCGATAAATATTTTGTTTCGACAATGGGCTTCAACCACGTGGCGTCCATCTCCGTCCACCTTTGCTTCGGTTTTTTCCTATGTTTATTGTAACGATTTTCTCCGCTCTTTTTCTAGCAAAAACCGTTTTCCTATTTTTTCTCGCCATCGGCGCGCGTTTTTTGTAAAATAGAGGGGAAAAGGAGGTGAAACGAATGGAAGCGTTGCTGCGGGAAATTTTGCATGAAGTGAAAGCGACGCGCACGGCGGTCGAGTCGCTCGAGCAGCGGGTTGGCGCCTTGGAGGGACAAGTGGCCAATCTCAATGAAAGAACGGGTGCCCTTGAAGTGCTGGCGGCCAACCTTAATGAACGAACGGGCGCTCTCGAAGCGCAAATGGCCCAGCTCAATGAGCGGACGAGCGCCCTTGAGCAACAATTCACTCAGCTGAACGAGCGGACAAGCAACCTCGAACACCAAGTCGCCCAACTGAGCGAACGCATGGGCACCGTCGAACACCAAGTCGCCCAACTGAACGAACAGACGAACACGCTTGCACGGCGAATCGACCTGCTTGATGAGCGCACGAACGAAACGAAGGCGATCGTTGAAGCGCTCCGCCATGGGCAAGAAGTGCTGACCGCCAAATACGAGGCGATGGCGCACGACCTTCATCATATGAAAGGCGACCTCACCCGTATCACATCCATCCTTGAAGACAAAGTGCTGCCTGCCCTCGCCGAACATGAAGCGGGACTCTCTGTTTTAAACGCCCGCGTCTTCAAAACGGAAAGCGCCCTTCATCGCCTTGTTTATGCGTAACACGTTCCCCACAGAGAAATGTTCAACACCTATTCCCTTTTCACTAGGCAGCCGTGAGCTGCCTTTTTTGTTCGAGTGTTTATCGATTAGCCTTCACCTTGACCATTTGCCAAGGCGCCGGCCTTCTCGCGGCAAGTGGTAGCATCACCCCGCACTCTCGATGAACGGCGCGGGTCATGCCTGGCTGGCGCATCGATGGATGAACACGAGGCTTATGCAAACATCTCGAATTCGGAGCATCTAGGAGGATTCGCAAGCATTCCCGAGCATTTTTCAGGATCAAGGAGGAGAGAACGCTCATCGCCGCGAGAGCAAGCGAGAAGCAAACATATCGGCCGATACCAAATTTGCCAGCCGCACCCAAATTACGGTATCCTTTGTTTGTGACGCTTTTTCACCTCCCTCCGCGTCCTTTTGCTGCTTTTTTTATCCCCGTTCATTTGTATGATATCAGCTGAAAAAGAAGGAGGAATTGTGTTGCGAAAATGGATGATGATTTTGCTCGCTGTCGGGCTTGTATTTGGACTAGCGGCCTGCAGCGGAACGAGTGATGCGAAAGGAAAAATTGTTATCAGTGGGAAGAAGTTTACCGAGCAAGTTATTTTGACGCATTTACTGGCGGAGTATGTGAAGGCCAACACCGATTTGGACGTGGAAGTGAAGGACAGTCTAGGCGGCGCGTTTATGCTCCAGCAGGCCATTGAAAATGGCGATGTCGACATGTATGTCGAGTACACGGGGACAGGGTATTTGAACATTTTAAAACAGCCGTACGATCCTAAAAAGACGCCCGAACAAATTTACAACGAAACAAAGAAATTATATAAGGAAAAATACAACATCGCTTGGCTCAAACCACTCGGGTTTAACAACACCTACGCCTTGGCCATGCGCAGGGACCTCGCGGAAAAGCTCGGGGTGAAAACGTACTCCGATTTGGCGAAACATTCGTCTTCCCTCACCTTTGGGTCAGACGCCGAGTTTTTTGAGCGAAGCGACGGCTATGACGGGCTTGTTGATACGTACGGGTTTCAGTTCAAGAAAAAAGTGACGATCGACCCAGACTTGCAATACGAAGCAGCGAAAAATGGAGAGATTGACGTCATCACCGCCTACACGACCGATGCCCGGATAAAAAAATATGATTTGGTCGTATTGAAAGATGACAAACAGTACTTCCCGCCGTACCACGCCGTGCCGATCATCCGCCAGGAAGTGTTGGATGCCAACCCGGATCTCGAAGAAAAACTGAACAAGTTGGCCAACATTTTGACCGATGAAAAAATGATGGAACTAAACGGCGAAGTGAACTTGGAAGGAAAACGGCCGCGTGAAGTGGCGATTGACTTCTTAAAAGCGGAAGGACTGATCGACTAGAAAGCGAGGAATTTGGATGATTCGATTTGAAAACGTCACGAAACAGTATGAGGACGGCTTTGTCGCCTTAAAAAATATCAATCTTGAAATTCGCAAAGGCGAGCTTGTCGCCCTCATCGGGCCGAGCGGCTGCGGGAAAACGACGACAATGCGGATGATCAACCGCTTGATCGAGCCGACATCAGGCAAAGTGTACATCGATGGGCAAGACATTTCCCAGCTTGACCCGGTTGAGCTGCGGCGCAACATCGGCTACGTCATCCAGCAAATCGGGCTGTTTCCGCATATGACGATCGCAGAAAACATCGCACTTGTGCCGAAACTAAAAAAGTGGGAAAAACACGCCTATGAAAAACGGGTTGACGAATTGCTTGAGCTCGTCGGATTGGATCCAGCGACGTTCAAGCATCGCTATCCGTCGGAGCTCAGCGGCGGGCAACAGCAGCGCGTCGGCGTCGTTCGCGCGTTGGCCGCAGAACCGGATATCATTTTGATGGATGAGCCGTTCAGCGCTCTTGACCCGATCAGCCGCGAACAGCTGCAAGATGACATCGTCCGCTTGCAAGAGGAGATTCACAAAACGATCGTCTTTGTCACCCATGATATGGATGAAGCCATTAAAATCGCCGATCGGATTGCGCTCATGAAAGACGGGGAAATCGTCCAGTTTGCGACGCCGGACCAAATGCTTCGGCGGCCGGCGAACTCCTTTGTCCGCGAGTTTATTGGTGAAGACAGGCTGCGGATCCGCCATACGGCCGTGCCGACGGCGGAGGATTTAATGTCGGCTGACGTCGCGACGATCTCGCCGCGGCGCGGCTTGGCCGAAGCGTTCCGATTGATGAAAGCGAAAAAGGTCGACAGTTTGGTCGTCGTCGATAAAAAGCAGGTCTTTCTCGGCATCGTCACCTTAAAACAAATCGAACAGCGCTACCAAGAAGAACATTTATTAGTCGCCGACATCGCCGACTACGATGTGACGACGTTGTCGAAAGAAGCGGACGTCACCAACGTCGCCGCCCTGTTCCAAGACCCGGATGTGCGCATCATTCCGGTGTTGGACGGCGACCGGCTCGTCGGCGGGATCACGCGCTCGAGCATGATGCGCGCACTCGCGGAGTGGACGTTCCAGCAACATGCCTAATGCCAACGAAGACGGGCGAATGGGGGCTTGAAAAAACGATGCCGCCCCGTTTCTTGTCATCTAGCCAGAAACGTTGCCGCGGCCGTCGCCCCGCCTGAATCACACGTCTCATTTTGAAAAGACAAGGCCGCTCCAAGCGGGCTTGCCGATGGGATTCGTTCCGCTAGTGAACCAAAACCTTTTCAAGTTTTCGGTCTCAGCCCATGACCAAGCGGCAGCCACCCGCTGCCGCTTTTCCGCCAAGGAGGGATACGATGGAATTATTGCAGACGTTTATCGAACGAAAGAATGATATTTGGATCGCCTTTCAAGAACATGTGCTCTTATCCGCCATCGCTATGAGCATTGCGATCGTCATAGCCGTGCCGCTCGGTGTGGTGTTGACGCGGTATCGCAAACTCGCCGAGCCGATTATCGGCATTGCCGCCATCATCCAAACGATTCCGAGCTTGGCGTTGCTTGGGTTTATGCTGCCGATTTTCGGCATCGGCAAACTGCCGGCGATTATCGCCTTGACGCTTTATGCCCTATTGCCGATTTTGCGTAACACGTACACGGGCATTCTCGGCGTTGACCCGACGCTCGTTGACGCCGGACGAGGGATGGGGATGACATCGCGGCAAATTTTATGGATGGTCGAGCTTCCCCTCTCGCTTCCCGTCATTATGGCCGGCGTGCGCACCGCGACGGTGCTGACGATCGGCGTCGCCGCCTTAGCGACGTTTATCGGCGCCGGCGGGCTTGGCGACTTGATCGACCGCGGTCTGCGCATCGCCGACAAAAACTTAATTTTAGCCGGCGCCATCCCAGCCGCCATGTTGGCGATTGTGTTTGACTGGCTGCTGCGCAAAGTGGAAAAGAAAGTGACGCCCAAGGGGCTGTAATCAGCCCTTTGGCGCCACCCCAACAAGAATTCGAACACCGCGTCCCTGCCCTTCCACCTCGGAACGGCCGGAACAGGCTGGCGTCAATACTAATGAGTCTCTCCCTCAGATCATGCGAATAGGGAACGCATATTCGAATAAAGAACCATCGTCAAGCGTTTTCCGTATAGAACTCCCCGCACTTTGAAAGCCACCCGCTCGCCGGGTGACTTCGTCCTTCCTAACTATTTCACCCCCACCGTCTGACTCTGGCGAATGGCTTGGCGCAAGTCGTCCAAAATATCGTCGATCGCTTCGGTGCCGACAGACAGGCGCACAAGGCCTGGGGTGACGCCGGCGGACAGCTGTTCTTCCGGGGTCAGCTGCTCGTGCGTCGTGCTGGCTGGGTGGATGATGAGCGATTTCGAATCGCCGATGTTGGCCAAATGCGAGAACAGCTTCACCGAGTCGATCAATTTTTTCCCGGCTTCGACGCCGCCTTTGATTTCAAACGTAACGATCGCACCTTGCCCGTTTGGCAAATACTTTTTCGCGAGTTCATGTGACGGATGGCTTGGAAGCCCTGGATAGCTGACGGATTCGACGGCTTCTTCCTCTTCCAAAAACTTAGCAACAGCGAGCGCATTTTCGCTATGACGCTGCATCCGCAAGTGAAGCGTCTCTAATCCTTGCAAAAGCAAAAACGCATTAAACGGCGACAGCGCTGCCCCTAAGTCGCGCAAGAGCTGGATGCGCGCTTTCGTGATGTACGCCGCTTCGCCGACGGCGTCCACATACACCAAACCATGATAACTCGGATCAGGTTCGGTGAACTCCGGAAACTTGCCGCTCCCTTTCCAGTCAAACTTGCCGCTGTCCACAATCACACCGCCGATCGAATTGCCGTGCCCGCCGATGAACTTCGTCGCTGAGTGGACGACGATATCGGCGCCGAATTCAATCGGCCGCAATAAGTATGGACTGGCCACCGTGTTGTCGACAATGAGCGGAATGGCGTGGCGATGGGCGATGTCGGCCACCACTTCGATGTCGAGCACATCGTTTTTCGGGTTGCCGATCGTTTCCGCAAACAAGGCTTTCGTTTTGTCGGTGATCGCCCGCTCAAAGTTTTCCGGATCGGACGGATCGACAAACTTCACCGTAATGCCAAACTTGCGCAGCGTATGGGCGAACAAGTTGTACGTGCCGCCGTAAATGGACGAGGACGAGACGATTTCATCGCCCGCCGAGGCGATGTTGATGATCGAATAAAACACCGCCGCCTGCCCTGATGAGAGCGCAAGCGCCCCGATCCCGCCTTCAAGCGCCGCGATCCGTTTTTCAAGCACATCGTTCGTTGGGTTCATAATGCGCGTATAAATAAAACCTTCCTCTTTCAAACCAAACAAATTGGCCGCATGCTCGCTGTCGCGGAACACATATGAACTTGTTTGGTAAATCGGCACCGCCCGCGCGCCCGTTTCCGCATCCGGTTTTTGCCCGGCGTGGATGGCGAGCGTCTCCGGGCGGAAGGTTTGTTCATTGCTCATCGTTTCCTCTCCCCTCTTTGACCCTTCGAGATTTCATATCCTACTAAATCAATTGGTTTTTTCTTATAAAAAATCTATCATTCGATCACAACGTTTGTCAATTGTATTTTTTTAATAGTGCAAAAATTTTTATTGAAAACAGAGCCTGCCGGTGGGCAGGCCTCCTATTGTTTCATTATCGTTTTCCAATTTCCTCTACTAACAGCTTATTGACAAGCGGCGGATTCGCTTGTCCTTTCGTCGCTTTCATCACTTGGCCGACGAGGAAGCCAAGCGCGCGGTCTTTGCCGTTTTTATAGTCTTCGACCGACTGCGGGTTGGCGTCGAGCACTTCGAGCACGATTTTGCGCAGCGCTCCTTCGTCGGAAATTTGCACGAGCCCTTTTTCTTTGACGATTTTCTCTGGATCGCCGCCGTGTTCGACGAGTTCTTTGAACACTTTTTTGGCGATTTTCGACGAAATCGTGCCGTTTTGGATGAGTTTGATCATTCCAGCCAAGCTTTCCGGCGTCAAGGCGATGTCATGGAGCTCTTTTTGCTCGGCGTTTAAGTACCCGGATACTTCGACCATGAGCCAGTTCGACGCCAGTTTCGGATCGGCGCCGTTTGCGACGGTCGCTTCAAAGAAGTCGGCCATTTCTTTTGTCAGTGTGAGCACTTTGGCGTCATACTCCGGCAAGCCCCACTCTTCGACATACCGCTTCCGGCGGGCGTCCGGCAGCTCCGGAATCGAGGCGCGGACGCGCTCTTTCCATTCGTCGTCAATATAGAGCATCACCAAGTCCGGCTCTGGGAAGTAGCGGTAGTCTTCCGAACCTTCTTTGACGCGCATCAAAACGGTCGTTTTCGTCGCTTCATCAAAGCGCCGCGTTTCTTGACGGATGACGCCGCCCGAGAGCAAAATTTTCTCCTGCCGCTTCGCTTCGTATTCCAACCCCATGCGGACGAAGTTGAACGAGTTGAGGTTTTTCAATTCCGTTTTTGTGCCGAACTTGTCCGAACCGAGCGGGCGAAGCGAAATATTGGCGTCGCAGCGAAGCGACCCTTCTTCCATTTTGCAGTCGGAAACGCCGGTATATTGGATGATCGCTTTTAATTTTTCCAAGTAGGCGTACGCTTCTTCCGGCGAGCGGATGTCTGGCTCGGAGACGATCTCAATGAGCGGCGTCCCTTGACGGTTAAAATCCACGAGCGAATAGCCGTCGCCCGTATGCGTCAGCTTGCCGGCGTCTTCTTCGAGATGGATGCGGGTGATGCCGATTTTTTTCTTTTTTCCGTTTACTTCAATTTCAATCCAGCCATTTCGGCCAAGCGGCTGATCGTATTGCGAAATTTGGTACGCTTTCGGGTTGTCCGGATAAAAGTAGTTTTTGCGGTCGAATTTCGTCTCGGTCGCGATTTCGCAGTTTAACGCCATCGCCGCTTTCATCGCAAACTCGACCGCCTGTCGGTTCAACACCGGCAGCACGCCTGGATACCCTAAGTCAATGACGTTCGTTTGCGTGTTCGGGGGCGCGCCGAACGCGTTCGGGCTGCTGGAGAAAATTTTCGATTTCGTTTTCAGCTCGACGTGCACCTCAAGTCCGATGACCGTTTCAAAGTTCATCACCTAACCTCCCTTACAACACCGGTTTTTGCTTATGGTAGTCGGTCGCTTGTTCAAAAGCGTGGGCGACGCGGTAGACGGTGCTTTCATCAAAGTGCTTGCCGATAATTTGCAAGCCGACCGGCAAGCCATCAACAAAGCCGCACGGCACAGAAATCGCCGGTACACCCGCAAGGTTGACTGGAATCGTTAAAATGTCGTTCATGTACATCGTCAGCGGATCACTCGTTTTCTCGCCGATTTTAAACGCCGGCGTCGGCGTTGTCGGGCCGATGATGACGTCATATCGTTCAAATACGTTTTCGAAGTCGCGCTTGATCAACGTCCGAACTTTTTGCGCTTTTTTGTAATACGCATCGTAATAGCCCGAGCTTAACGCGAACGTCCCGAGCATAATGCGGCGCTTGACCTCCGCCCCAAACCCTTCGCTTCGCGTCAGTTTATACATATCGATCAAGTTTTTCGCGTTGTCCGTCCGATAGCCGTAGCGGACGCCGTCAAAGCGAGCCAAGTTCGCTGATGCCTCGGACGAAGCGAGCAAATAGTACGTCGCCAAGGCGTATTTTGAATGCGGCAGCGACACTTCTTCCCACGCCGCGCCAAGCTTCTCAAGCACGGCAAGCGCCGCAAGCACTGACTGGCGCACGCCTTCATCGACGCCTTCACCTAAATATTCTTTCGGCACAGCGATTTTCAACCCTTTGATATCGCCCGTTAACGCCTCCACATAGTTCGGCACTGGAATGTTCGCTGAAGTCGAATCCATCGGGTCGACGCCCGCGATCGCTTGCAATACATACGCGTTGTCTTCGACCGTGCGCGTAATCGGGCCGATTTGGTCCAGCGACGACGCAAACGCAACAAGCCCGAAGCGCGAGACGCGTCCGTACGTCGGTTTCAACCCGACGACCCCGCAAAACGCCGCCGGCTGGCGGATCGAACCGCCCGTATCAGAACCTAAAGCAAACGGCACTTCGCCGGCCGCCACCGCCGCCGCCGAACCGCCGCTTGAGCCGCCCGGAACGCGCTCTAAGTCCCACGGGTTGCGCGTCAGCTGAAACCCGGAGTTTTCCGTCGACGAGCCCATGGCGAACTCGTCCATGTTCAACTTCCCGATCGTGATCGTCCCTGCGGCATTCAACCGCTCCATGACAGTGGCGTCGTAAATCGGGTCAAAGTTGTACAAAATTTTGCTGGCGCATGTCGTACGCAGCCCTTTTGTGACGATGTTGTCTTTAATGCCGATCGGCAAGCCGAACAGCGGGTTCGTTTCTTCGCCTTTGGCGAGCTGGTTATCCAACTCTTTCGCTTTCGCCCGCGCCTGTTCTTCATTTAATGTTAAAAACGCTTGCACTTTCTCTTCCACTTCATCGATGCGGCGGTACGATTCGTCGACTAAATCGGAAATCGACACTTCTTTTTTCTTCAGCAACGTATGTAATTCTGACACGGAATGGTCAAAAAGCGACATAAATCCCCCTCCTTACTCTAAAATGGCCGGCACACGGAACTGGCCGTCTTGCTGATCTGGCGCGTTTTTCAACACTTCTTCGCGCGGCAGCCCCGGTTCTGGAATATCCTCGCGCATCACGTTTCTCATATCAAGCACGTGCGAAGTCGGCGGAACGTTCTCCGTATCCAATTCATTCAGCTGCTCGGCAAACGTAATAATCGCATCGAGCTGTTTCGTAAACATCTCGGCCTCTTCATCCGTAATCGCCAACCGCGCCAAATCGGCGACATGTTTCACTTGTTCAATCGAAATTCGCGACATTGTATTCACCTCCGACATGGTCGACCTTCCACAATACTATGATGATACCAAACGTTTAGGAAATAAAGCAACCGTCTGGCCCTCTTTTGCCTAGTTGCCCGTTGACGAAAACGAACATATGTACTATAATGGCCATAACGGACAAAAAAGGGGGAATAATGACGATGAGTGACGCTTTGCTCGCCCAAGTGCTTGACCGCTTGAACGCGATGGACGGGACGCTGCAAAAGCTCGTGGAAGGCCAAGAGCGGCTCGAGCGGGAACAAATCGCCATTCGCCAGGAACAAGAAGAAATTCGAAAAGAACAACAAGAAATCCGAAAAGAGCAGCAGGAAATCCGTTTGGAACAACAGCGTCTGCGTCAAGAACAAGATTCGCTTCGCGCCGGGCAAAAGGAATTGAACGGCATCGTGGCCGCTCTTCTCCACCGCCAAGACGAAACAGACGCCAAACTGGAAGCTCTCGCCGCTGACGTCCACCAGCTTCACCAGGAATTTGCCTCATTGAAACAAACGGTGGACCGCCTCGAACAAAAAATGGACTCCCGTTACGAACAATTGGCTGCCCAAATCGAAGACATCAAGCTGGACTTGAATTTTATCGCCCACCGCACCGTCGACAACGAACGAATCATTTACAAGCTGAAAGAAATGTTGTTCCGCTGATCGATTCCATCTAGGAGGAGGTCGCCGCCATGAATGTCGCGTTTGACCATCTCGTCCACTTAACCGAACGACCGGAGCAAGCGAAAACGGCGTTTGAACAATGGGGGTTTACAGCCATCCACGGCGGCCGCCATCCGTCATGGGGAACGTATAACGCATTATGCTGCTTCGAGCATTTGCGCTACATTGAGTGGATCGGCATCGCCGATGAGCAGACGGCGAAAACATGCGGAAATCCGCTCATCGCCCAGCTTGTCGCCGACCGCCAAGAAGGAAACGGCTTCTCCCAATTTGCCTTCCGCACGAACAACATCGGAGCGGTGGCGGCACATCTCAAACGAAACGGGTTTACCCCAATCGGTCCGCTCCCCGGCAGCCGCGAGCGCGATGACGGCAAGCGGCTGACATGGTCGATGCTGTTTATCGAAGACGACACAGACGGTGCATTTCGCTATCCGTTTTTCATCCAATGGGGCGACGGTGATGACGTGCGGATGAACGAGCTGGCGCCGCTCATGCACCATCGAATCGGGGCTTCTTCTTTGTCGTCCATCGGCGTCTATACGCTTGACCTTCGCCGCGCCATCGACGCGTATCGGCGGCTGTTTGGCCTTCCTGTCCCTCGCTTTGGGCGCGATGAGGCAGGGGCGTACGCTGAACTAGCCGTCGGCGGCATCGCCCTTTGTTTTTATGAAGCCGACCATCGACCGTCAACGCGCCCTTTTTTGTGCCGGCTTGTGGGCATGCAGGAGCAGCGCCGCATCGAAATCGATGGCGGGACGTATATCGTTTCCAGGCCGTGACGGGCATTCCTATTCTCACATACTCCCCTTTGCCGCGGAATAAGATGGAATAACCGCACCTTCATCCTCGCGCGGTGAAAACGGCAAAGGGGGATTCAAACGTGGCACATCCTTATGTGTTTCCGAAACTCCCAATGGAAACGATGATTGCGATCATCCGAAATGGGTTGACGAAAACATCCACCCCTCAAAACATCGTCATTATCGGCGCCGGAATGGCCGGACTTGTCGCAGCGTCATTGCTGAAGCAAGCCGGCCATCGCATCACAATTCTTGAAGCGTCCGAGCGGGTCGGCGGCCGAATCTACACGCTCCGCTCCAACTTTCGCGACGACCAGTATCTTGAAGCTGGCGCCATGCGCATCCCGCACACCCATCAATTGACATTGGAATACATCAAAAAATTCAACTTGCCGCTTCACCCGTTTATCAACAGCACTCCGCGCGACATTCTGTATTTTCGCGGCGTGAAAGCGCGCCTTGGTGAATATGAGCGGCATCCCGACCTCTTTGGCTTTCCGGTCGCCCCGCATGAACGAGGCAAAACCGCTTCCCAATTATTGCAGATGGCGATTCGTCCGGTCATTCAATTCATCGAACAAAATCCGGAAAAACATTGGCCGATTGTCATTGAACAGCTCGACCGCTACTCGCTGGACGCCTATTTGCGCTACAACCCATTCGGTCTACCGTTGTCCGTGGGAGCCATCGATATGATCAAAGCCGTTCTCTCGTTAGAAGGATTCCCTGAACTTTCGTTTCTGGAGATGCTGCGCGAACTGATGGTGCTGTTTACGCCGAATATTCGCTTTTATGAAATTGTCGGCGGCAACGATCGGCTTCCCAAAGCTTTTTTGCCGCAGCTGAAGGACGAGATTTTCTTTAGCCATAAAGTGCAAAAAATCGTCCAGCACGAAAACGGCGTCACCATCCACGCCACCCATACAAAAATTCTCCAGCCGTTTCAAATCACCGCAGATCGCGTGATCGTCACCATCCCGTTTTCGATTTTGCAGTTTATCGAAATGGAGCCGCGCCATTCGTTTTCCGAAAACAAATGGAAAGCGATCCGCGAACTGCATTACGTCGGCTCGACGAAAACCGGCATCCAATTTAAAACACGATTTTGGGAAAAAGAAGGGATGTTCGGCGGCAAAACGGTCTCGGACTTGCCGATTCGATACACCCAATATCCGAGCCAAGGCATCGGCACGGCAGGGCCTGGCGTCGTATTGGCGAGCTATACGTGGGAAGACGACACGATCCCGTGGGACAGCTTAAGCGATGAAGAGCGGCTTGAATACACGCTCAAAAACTTAGCTGTCCTCCATGGCGAACAAGTGTACCGTGAATTTGAAACCGGAACAAGCCATAGCTGGGTTCGCTATCCGTACTCCGGCGGCGCCTTCACGATGATGAAGCCGAATCAAGTGACGGAGCTGTCGCCGTATATCGCCGCTCCCGAAGGAAGGGTGCATTTTGCCGGGGAACACGCTTCCACCCACCACGGATGGATTCAAGGCGCCATTGAATCCGGCATCCGAGCCGCTTATGAAGTGAACAATTTGCCAGCTTAGCAGGAAGCGGCAACCCGTTCCTTCATGTTCCAGAACAGCGATGATGGCGGAACGTCTTCATCCGCTCATACAGCGTCGAAACATCCTCAGCACTGACAATCAGATCGAGATCTTCCGGCGCGGCAAATCCGTTTTCGACTGTATGCCGAAGCAAATGAAGAAGGGGGTCGAAAAACCCGTCCACGTTGAGCAGGCCGATCGGTTTTTGGTGGAGGCCGACGCGCGACCATGAGAGCACTTCAAACAGCTCTTCATACGTCCCGTACCCTCCTGGCAGGGCGATAAACCCATCGGCCGACTCATACATTTTCGCTTTGCGCGTATGCATTGTATCGACGACCAACAGTTCGCTCAATCGATTATGCGCCACTTCCCGATCCTTCAAAAATTGCGGAATGACCCCAACCACGCGCCCTTGATGCCGAAGCGCCGCCTCCGCGACTTCCCCCATCAAGCCGCGTTTTCCGCCGCCATAAATGAGCGTCATGCCGCTTCGGGCTAAAAACGTTCCGAGCTCTTTCGCCGCTTCCTTGTATTTTACGCTTTGTCCATAACTTGATCCGCAAAACACACAGATGGCTTTCATGATCGTGACACACCTTTACTCGCATCTAGGTCTTCATTATTTTATCAGTCTGTCCCCCATCCGGCAAATCACACCGACAGGCTGCCACCGAATCCGTTTACACCAGCCTTTTCGAACCGCAACATCGCAAAAAACACATCCCCTCTGGCTCGTCCAGAGGGGATGTGGCACGTTGTCATTGATAAATATGCACAAACGGCTCGTCTGCTTTCGCCTGGCGCACGATGAGGCTTTCCGGCTGGCCGGCCGAGGCGATGTAGACGTTGACGGTGATGTAGTCCGGGAATTTTTCCATCACCAAGCCGGTCACGTATTGGGTAAAGCCGATCACTTCCGCTTTGCCGTAAAACGGCATCGTAATGTTGATCGTTAACTTCTGAAGCTGGTCGTTGACATACAGCCCTCTGCCGACGATGCCCGTGTAGTTCGGGAAAAAGTCCTCAACGTCTGATTTAAAATTATTGAATTTCAGCCAGTCGTCGCGGTGGTTTTCTTCCGCCTCATCAGACGGGAATAAATAATATTCCTCATTCACCGCCTCCCAATCATCGATGGTGCTGCTTCCTTCATCGACATGGGCGACGGCGAAAAAGTGGCCTGGAACAACAGATGAACGGGGCGCTTGTTTGTACAGGGCGATCGTAATCGGCACGTTCCCAAGCCCTTTCATGCTCCGCAGCCGCTTCAGCACCTCGGCGGCGATCCGCTTTCCTTCCCGTTCGATGACATCGTCTTTGATTTTGACCTCCCGCGGATAGCCTTGCTCGGTCGAATAATAGTGGACGGAGTTTAACGCCAGGCCGATAGCGATGCCGCCGAGCTTCACTTTGTCGTTGTCGATCTTCACCAAATAATCATGTTCCAAAATGCTCGCCAAATAAATCGGGCTTTGTTTGTTTTTTTGTTCGTTTGTTCCCGTGTCGCTGATCGGTGGGTTTAAGCCGATGTTGTCTTCCGGCTTCATTTTCTCTTCCTTCAGCTGGCGAGTCGTCTTCTTGCGAGCGAGCCATTTTCCAACCGTCTCGCTGTCTAAATATTGCCCCTCTTGGAACAAGTACTCATCCGACGGAAACTGCTCAGTGGCCAAGCGCATGAGCCCCGTCTCAAATTCGTCGACATCAAGGCGCGTATTTAAATCATTGACGACCTCCCCACGGGCCCCGGACGGTTTGAACGGAAGGATGACGCGGTAATACGAGTCGGCAATGTTGTATTTCGGGATGACGGCTTCTTGCTGTTTGCTGCCTTTGTCTTGCACGACTTCCTCACCTTTGTCAAACTTCGGCGCACACGCAGACAACAAACAAATCGAAGCGAGGCCGACAGCGGCCAACCGCTTTCGGGCCCGATTCGTCCAACGGCAGGCAACCAAACTGCGAAGTGGTGAGATTCGTTTCATCGTTTCCCCCTGCTGATCTCTTGCAAAAATCGTGATTCGTCCCAAATCTCAATGCCAAGCTGCTGGGCTTTCTCCAGCTTCGATCCGGCGTCCTCACCGGCGATGACGATGTCGGTGCTGCGGCTGACGCTGCCGGTGACGCGCCCGCCGAGCCGTTCAATCTCTTCTTTTGCCTCATTGCGCGACATCGACGCGAGTTTGCCGGTCAAGACGACCGTTTTGCCGGCGAAGGCGGAGTCAGCAGGCGCTTCAGCCGCCCGCTTCAGCCCTTTGTATGCCATGTTGACGCCGTAAAGCCGCAGCTCATGGAGCAGCTCGGCCGCTTCTGGCTGGGAAAAGAAGGCGATGATCGAGTCCGCCATTTTCTCGCCAATTTCCGGCACGGCCATCAATTCCTCTTTCGTCGCTTTTTCCAGCCGCTCCATCGTTTCAAAATGCTCAGCCAAAAGTTGGGCGGCTTTCGCTCCGACGTAGCGGATGCCAAGACCGAACAGCAACCGCTCGAGCGAGTTTTGCTTCGATGCCTCAATCGCTGCAAGCAAGTTGGTTGCTGACTTTTCGCCCATCCGTTCCAAACCGATGAGCTGTTCTTTCGTCAGCCGGTACAAATCGGCGACATCGTGGACGAGGCCAGCGTTAAACAGTTGGGTGACGACTTTTTCGCCCAACCCTTCAATGTTCATCGCTGCTCTTGAGGCAAAATGGATGAGCCGTTCGCGCAGCTGGGCCGGGCATTTCGGGTTTAAGCAACGGAGCGCCACTTCTCCATCTAGGCGGACGAGCTCGCTTTCGCATTCCGGACAATGCGTCGGCATCACAAACGGCGTTTCATCCCCGTCGCGCCGGTCGACGACGACGCCGACCACTTCCGGGATGATGTCGCCCGCTTTTTTAATGATGACCGCATCGCCGATGCGAATGTCTTTTTCCCGTATAAAATCTTCATTATGAAGAGTGGCGCGCTGCACGGTCGTGCCGGCGACGCGGACCGGCTCTAAGATCGCTGTCGGAGTGACGACGCCCGTGCGGCCGACGTTCACCTCAATGCCGATGAGCGTCGTCACCACTTCCTCGGCTGGGAATTTGTAGGCGATCGCCCAGCGCGGGCTTTTTGCCGTCGCACCAAGCTCCCGCTGTTGGGCGAACGAGTCGACTTTAATGACGATGCCGTCGATCTCGTACGGCAGCTGCGGCCGTTTTTCGTGCCACTCGTTGACGAAGGCGATCACCTCATCGATGTTGGCGCAGCGCCGCCGCTCGGGATTCACTTTAAACCCAAGCGCCTGTAAGTAGTCGAGCGCCTCGCTGTGCGACTCAATGCCAAGCTCTTCAGCATTGGCCAAACCATAAACGAACAAATCGAGCTGGCGCGACGCCGCCACTTTCGGATCGAGCTGGCGGAGCGAGCCAGCCGCAGCGTTGCGCGGGTTGGCAAACAGCTCCTCGCCTCGGGCTTTTCGCTCCTCATTCAAGCGCAAAAACGACGCTTTCGGCATGAACGCCTCGCCGCGCGCCTCCAGCGACACCGGCTCCTTCAGCCGAAGCGGCAGTGAACGGATCGTTCTCAAATTTTCCGTAATGTCCTCGCCGGTCGTTCCGTCGCCGCGCGTCGCCCCTTGGACGAAATAACCATCTTCATAGCGGACGGAGACAGCGAGACCATCGATTTTCAACTCGCACACGTACGCTGCTTCGCCGACCTCTTGGCGGACGCGGCGGTCAAAATCGCGCAAATCCCCTTCGTCAAACGCGTTCGCGAGACTCATCATGGGAACAACATGCGTCACTTTGCGAAACGCCTCAAGCGGAGGGCCGCCGATGCGCTGGGTCGGCGAGTCGCTCGTTTTCAATTCCGGATACTGTTCCTCGATGGCCATCAACTCTTGCATGAGCCGGTCATACTCGGCGTCCGGGACGGACGGCCGGTCGAGCACATAATATTCGTAGCCATAGCGGTGCAGCAGTTCGCGCAGCTCGGCCGCGCGCCGTTCGGCTTGTTGGCGGTCCATACGTTCACCCGTTCTCCTTTCTATACTTTCTCAATCGGCGCAAATTTAGCGAGCAGACGTTTAATGCCGATCGGGCTCGGGAAGGCGATATCGAGTTCTTGGTCGTCACCTTCGCCACGGACACTGACAACCGTACCGATTCCCCATTTCCGATGGTTCGCCCGGTCTCCGACTTTCCACACCCTGATGGCGCCGCCTGCCTGCAAGCGAGCGGACGCTGAACGGGAAACAGACGGTTTCCCACGCGAGACCGTCTCCAGCAAATGCGCGGGAATCTCATCTAAAAAGCGCGACGGCCGGTTCATTTGGATGTTGCCAAACAGCGTCCGCATTTGCGCGTTCGTCAATACGAGCTCTTCCTCGGCCCGAGTGATGCCGACATACGCCAGCCGCCGCTCTTCTTCCATTTCATCCTCATTCTCCAGTGAACGAAGATGCGGAAAAATGCCTTCTTCCATGCCAATCAAAAACACGACCGGAAACTCAAGCCCTTTGGCGGCGTGCAGCGTCATGAAGACGACGGCATCGCCCTCGGCCGCCTGATCTGTCCCATTCAGCTCGTCCAAATCAGAAATGAGCGCCAAGTCGGTTAAAAAGGCGACGAGCGATTTATCGTCGCTTACATTTTCGAAATGCTTCGTCACCGACAAAAACTCGTCCAAGTTCTCAAGCCGGCTTTGCGCTTCAATCGTCCGTTCCGCCTTGAGCATCTCGCGGTAGCCCGATTGGTCGAGCACTTCCTCCACAAGTTCCGTCACCGGAACGTATTCTTGCAGCTGCGTCCATTGCTCAAGCTGTCCGCGAAACGCGGCGAGCGCCCCGGCCGTCTTCGCGCTGAAGCCGATCATCTCCAGCTCGCCGAGCGCTTCAAACAAGGACAGCTCATGCTCGGCCGCATAGCGGACAAGTTTGTCGATCGTAGAGGCGCCGATGCCACGCTTTGGCACGTTGATGATGCGAAGCAAGCTCAAATCGTCATCGGGGTTGGCGATGACGCGCAAGTAAGCGAGAATGTCTTTAATTTCTTTCCGGTCATAGAACTTTAAGCCGCCGACGATTTGGTACGGAATGTTCGCTTTTAAAAACATTTCCTCGATGACGCGCGACTGGGCGTTCGTCCGATAAAGCACGGCAAAATCGCGGTAGCGGCGCTCCCCGCTCTCAACCGCCTCTTGAATGCGGCGGGCGACAAATTGCGCTTCGTCCACTTCGTTCATCGCTTCATAATAGACGATTGGCTTCCCTTCCGGGTTTTCCGTCCACAACCGCTTTGGTTTTCGATTGACGTTATGCGCAATGACTTCATTTGCCGCCTGCAAAATGCGTTTCGTCGAGCGGTAGTTTTGTTCAAGCAAAATGACTTTCGCGTTCGGGTAGTCGCGCTCAAACGATAAAATATTGCGAATGTCCGCCCCGCGCCACCGGTAAATCGACTGGTCGGCATCGCCGACGGCGCAAATATTTTGAAACCGGTCTGCGAGCTTTTTCACCAGCGTATATTGAGCGCGGTTCGTATCCTGGTACTCATCGATATGGATGTACTGGAACTTATACTGGTAATATTGAAGCACATCCGGCACGCGGTCAAACAAGTGGATCGTCGTCATGATCAAATCGTCGAAATCGAGTGAATGATTGCGGAGAAGGCGCTGTTGATACTCTTGATACACGTCGCCGACGATCTTTTCGTAGTACGTCGATGCCCGCTTTGCGAATTGCTCGGGCGTGAGCAAATCGTTTTTCGCCCCGCTGATCGTCGCTAAAATCGTCCGCGGCTCAAATTTTTTCGGATCGATATTTTTGTCTTTCAAAATCGCTTTGATGACCGAAAGCTGATCCGTCGGGTCAAGGATGGAAAAATTGCGATTGATGCCGATGCGGTCAATGTCGCGGCGCAACATGCGGACGCACATCGAATGGAACGTCGAAATCCACACGTCTTCCGCCGCCCCGCCTAAGAGCGCCTGCACCCGCTCCTTCATTTCACGCGCCGCTTTGTTCGTAAACGTAATGGCTAAAATATTCCACGGCGCCACCTGTTTTTCCGCCATCAAATAGGCGATCCGGTGCGTCAGCACGCGCGTTTTTCCGCTGCCCGCTCCCGCCATGATGAGCAATGGGCCTTCTGTCGTTTTAACGGCTTCTTGCTGCTCTTTGTTTAAATGCGCAAGCAGCTTTTCCGATAAAAAATTCATCATGTCCACCACCAACAAAACATATGTTCTATTTTCCGTCATCGCCGCTGCGTTGACCAGCCATCTGCTTCACCGCCGCCACCGTCGCCAACGCCTGTTCGAACGCGTCGTAAATCGCGTTGCCGACGACCACCGTATCGGCATAGCGCGCCATATGCTCCGCCTGCTCAGGAGTTGTGATGCCGCCGCCGTAAAACAGCTGCGTCTGATCAAGCGCTTGTTTCACTTTTTCCACGACAGACGGATCTCCATAAACTCCGCTATACTCAAGGTAAAAAATCGGCAGCTTGTACAAATGCTCAGCCAAACGGGCATAGGCCACAATATCGTCGACGTCAAGCTCCGTATCGGCTCTCGTCAGCTTGGCGGCCTTGCATTCCGGATTTAAAATGCAATAGCCCTCTGCGGCAATCTCATCCCAGTTCATCATATCACCGTATTGTTTCACCGCCTCGTGATGACGGCCGATGATCCACTCCGCCTGCCGGCTGTTTAACACGATCGGAACCAAATATACGTCAAATCCCGGCGTCAGCGCTTCGACGTCGGTGACTTCGAGCGCGCATGGCACCGAAAAACGGCGGATGCGAGCCAATAAATCAAGCACGTTGTCGATGGTCACCCCGTCGGTTCCGCCGACGATGACGGCATCCGTTCCCGACTCGCAAAGGCGCTCAAGGCGCTCGTCATCAATCGGTTTATTCGGGTCGAGTTTAAACACATGGCGCCAAGCGCGAATCTCCTCCATAGCGGCAACCCTCCACTCCGTCTCCATTGTTCCATTATAACAAATCCGCAAAAAGAAAAGGAGTTCCTTTGCAAATGGAAGGAATCTCCTTGCCGCGTCAGTCTGTGACCGCTTCGTTGGCTTCTTTCTCTTCTTGCTGTTGCTCCTCTTTAATGCGATCGAGCGCCATGGCGTAAGCATCATTGCCGTAGTTGAGGCAGCGCTTGACGCGCGAAATCGTCGCCGTGCTCGCTCCGGTTTCCGTTTCGATTTTGTGATACGTATATCCTTCGCGCAGCATGCGGGCGACCTCGAGCCGCTGGGCGAGCGCCTGGATTTCATTCACGGTGCATAAATCATCAAAAAAACGGTAACACTCTTCTAAATCGCGCAGCGATAAAATCGCTTTAAACAGTTGATCCAACTCTCTGCCGCGCAGTTTGTCAATTTGCATAGCTGCTTCCTCCTTGCGTTTTGGCGGGAAAAATGTTGTAGCCAACCAATCTGCGAATCCACCGCCCCTTTGCCTTGCAACAGACAAGGCGGTTATGATTTCCACTGGACGATCGCCAGTTCCGGCACGATATTGATCCACGTTTTTCCCGGCACGAATCCGATCGGAGCCCCGTTATGGTACGGCAGCAGCCGGCCGTCGACGTTTTTCCATTCGATCGGCTGCATGACGCCGCCCTGCAGCAAGTACCCCTTGCCACCGGAGGCGAGGTCGATGTCGCGCCGTCCGTGGCTATCGATGACTCGATGCCGGGCAGCGATAATCATGACGTTTTGCACGACAACCGGCTTATGCGTATCATAATCGATCGTTTGCTCGCCGCCGCTGTACCGGTAATACCCCTTTTGTTCAGGAACATATTGGTATTCAACCTGGGCATAGGCGCGATGCGAATAGGCGATGTGAACCGTCTCGACCTTTTGGCCGCTCGGCTCATCGGTGCGAAACGATAGCGGGGCAACGTGGTCCGTCCAAGCATACCCGTTTTGTTTCGCTCCTTTTTCGATGTTGGCGAATGAAATGTATGAGTTGTGCGGCGCCTTGCGGAACGGGACGCGCTGAAACAATGTGCCGTCGTAAAACAATCCGTTCAAATAGTCGATTCCGCCTCCCTCAAGACGCGCTTTCGCCTCCGGACTCCAGCCGTGACATACATACAGTGCATGGTAGCCTTCACTCAAGTCAATATAGTAATCACGCGCGCTTCGCACCGGTCCGACCCGCTCCGGCAATTCGCTTTGGTACAACGCCAACAAACGGGTGATATCGCCCTCGGCAAGCACCTCATACACGATGTCCGCCGCACGAAGCCCCGATTGCGGCCGCGCCTTCGGGTGATTGTTGATCATCACGCCGACGACCCGTTGATGGATGTTCCCTTTCGCCGGCAGCCCCGTCAGCGGGAACGTTTGTTTTTCCTCCGCCGGAGGCTTGGACGGCTGCTCCTGCCGAGGAGCCGGTTTGGCTGGTTCAGCCTGCTTCGGCTCGCTTTTGGTCGTGCAGCCCCCTAACAACAACAATGCCGCGCAGCTGATGACGAACAGCCAATGTTTCAATGGACACACAACCTTTTCTTTTTTATTTTACCGCATTATCGAAGGAAAGAGTACCGTTTTGTGCATCACATCATAAATGCCGCGTTGGGTGACGCGCACATACGGCAGGTGGGTCGATTGCAAAAAGAGCAACGAATACACCGGGTCTTCGAACGGATATCCACGCTCGCGCAACAAACGGACGAACGTTTTTTCTTCGTTGATCAATTCATCCACCTCCAAGGAGGACATCATGCCGCCTAAAGGAAGCGAGAGCTCAAACAAAATCTCTCCGTCCTCAGCGAGCACAATACCGCCGCCGATCTCCTTCATCCGCCGGAAGGCGAGCATCATATCTTCCTTATGCTTGCCGATCAAAATCAAATCCCCGGTGTTCGAGTAAGAACTCGCCAGCCCGCCAAGCACCGATGAAAAACCTTTTAACATCGTATTGACGCGCCAGCGGCCGTTTCGGTCAAACAAGGCCAGAAAACACTCATCATGGTCATGCCCTAAACGGTCGCGCGACGTATCGATCGACACGGAATACGGTTTTAAAATGACGGCGTTTTCCATGCGCAGCCCCATCGGCATCGAAAATTGCAAATCATCCCATTCAAGCTCCCATGACAACGAAAGCGGCCGAATGCCAAACCGAGACCATTCCGGCGCCGGCCAGAGAGGCGGCGCTTCTCCATCGCGCTTCACCCATTCGCCTTTGGCGAGCACTTGCGCCGGCGTCGGATCGTGAGCCGAGCGCAAAAAGTTGATATGAGCGATGCGGCCGGTGGCAATGCTGCCGTGAAGATGCTCGATGCCGTAGTGGCGGGCAGCGTTGATCGTCGCCATCGCATAGGCATCGATCACCGGCACGCCATGCTCGATCGCGATGCGGATCAGCCAATCGATCACCCCATTCTCATAAAACGCCGGCGGCGAGCCATCCGTCGTCAACAAGCATTTATCATAATGCCGGATGCCAAGCGCTTTCATCTCTTCAAGCAGCACCGGCAAATCCGGGCGAATCGAGGAATGCCGAAGCGCGACGGTATAGCCGTGCCAAAGGCGCATGCGCACTTCCTTTCCCGTCATTGCCTCATGATCGCCATCTGCGCCAAAGAGCGCCATTTTGACAAGCGTCTTTTCCGACGCCCCCGGAAAATGCCCTTCAATTTTGCGGCGGCGCCGGTGCGCTTCTTGCATCCAATACAAAATGATGTCGTCGCCGCTCGCCACTTTTGGCCATGAGGTCAACTCACCGCCTTGAAGCACCACCTCTTGGTCAAGCCAGCGCTTGATCCGAGCATTGGACACTTGTTCCTCTTCGCGCTCGAGCTCCGTTTGCCCATCAAACCGGCACCACCAATACATCGACGTTGGAAGCGCATTCATTTCTTGTAAAAATAAAAGCGCGTCTTCATCATCGAGCTGCAAAAGCAAAAACAAGTTATCGTTGATGAGCGTTGTTGTTCCGTGCGCCGCTGCATAACGAGCAAACGAATGGGGATTATATAATTGAAACGGATGAACATGCGGCTCAATGTAGCCGGGAACGAGCACGTACCCACGGCAGTCGACGATCTCACACGCCTCGTCGACACGATCGGGAAGACGCTCTCCGGCATACACGATGCGGTCGCCATGGATCCATATGTTTCCTTTTACCCATTCACGAAAATACGAATGCAAATATGTGGCGTTCACCAATACTTTCGTCGGCGATTGTTTGCCATCAATCACCGCTGCTTGTGCACGCAGTTCGCTGCCTTTCCATCGGTAACGTTGTTCGCCCATTGACACCCCGTCCCTTGTTTCCTAATCGTTCCATACAACCATTTTAACGCACAAAAGCGACTTTCACAATAAAAATATAAGGAGGGGACAGACCGATGGCGAATATCGGCATTGTGAACGCATTCATTCGCATCACGGTTGGCCTGACTGTCATCGCCTGGGCCACCGCCCGCCTCGCCCGGCGGCCATGGTGCACATCGTATTTGTGGGCCGCTTTGCTTGGGGCGATGAAAGTCGGAGAAGGGATCACCCGTTTTTGTCCGATGACCGCCCTGTTTGACAATATGCAGCGCCGGCAGCTGTTTGAAGAGGAAAAGGAAGCGGTCGTCAATCCGACATGAGGGAGGACATCCGTCCGACGTTGCGCACCGCTTTTGCCGATGTCTTCCATTCCACCGTCATTCGGCAACATTTTTCGCATCGTGAGCGATACGTGTTGCTATGTATCGAAACGGCCAATGAAGAGTGCCAACTGTCAACGAAAGAGAAGAAAGCAAAATGATCTGCGGCTTGGCATTGTGGACTAGCCAAACATCATCAAAAAAGGTGTCCCATACTTGGGACACCTTCGACTACAAAGGAGTGAACCACCATGCTGCTCGAGTATATGACCGATATGTCGTTCGTATTGGCCGCGTTAATCGGCGGCATTATCGCCCTTTCATACGTGTATATGCGGCGGAGGCGCGTTCGATAGCGCGCCGGCCGATGTCGCGCCGGTAAAATAAGCCGTCGCAGTCGATCGCCGCCAACTGCTCGTACGCTTTTTCCTTCGCTTTTGCGAGCGTCTCCCCTTTGGCCGCTAACAGGAGAACGCGTCCGCCATTGGTGTACCATGCGCCGCCTTCTCGTTTGGTGCCAGCATGGAACAACAACGCATCAGGGGAAATTCGGTCCAACCCGCGGATTTCGGCCCCGCGCTCGTAAGCCCCGGGATAGCCTTTAGCCGCCAGCACGACGCCAAGCACCGCCTCGTCCGTCCATTCAAGCTCCAACTCTTTTCCATCCATCACCGCTAGTACCGCTTCCACCAAATCGGTCTTCAGACGCGGCAGCACGACTTGCGCTTCCGGATCGCCGAAGCGGGCGTTGAATTCGATCACTTTCGGCCCATTTGCCGTGGCCATCAATCCAGCGTACAGCACGCCAAGAAACGGCCGTCCTTCCGCCGCCAACGCTTTCGCCGCCGGCCGCAAAATGGCCTCTAGCGCGGCATCCATCATCTCATCCGAAATTTGCGGCACCGGCGAGTAGGCTCCCATGCCGCCGGTGTTCGGTCCTTCGTCTCCGTCATACGCCCGCTTATGGTCTTGGGCGATGGCGAGCGGATACACCTTCTCGCCGTTAACGAACGCCATAAACGAAAATTCTTCCCCTTCTAAATACTCCTCAATGACAACTTGACTGCCGGCTGTGCCGAATTGTCCGTCGACAAGCGCTGCCTTCGCCGCGGCAAGCGCTTCTTCCACCGTTTGGGCGACGGTGACGCCTTTTCCGGCGGCCAATCCGTCCGCTTTAATGACGATCGGCGCGCCTTTTTGTTCAATATAAGCTTTCGCCTCTTCGTACGACGTAAAGGCCGCATGGTCCGCCGTTGGGATGCCGTATTTCTTCATCAGCTCTTTGGCAAACGCCTTGCTTCCTTCGATGAGCGCCGCCCTCTGGCTTGGGCCGAAAATGCGAAGCCCCTCGGCCATAAAACGGTCAACAATGCCGGAAGCAAGCGGCGCTTCCGGCCCGACGATCGTCAAATCGATCGCCTGTTGTTTCGCAAACTGCACCAATGCCTCAATATCGAGCTCATCAATATGGACCAGTTCCGCCACGTCCGCGATGCCCGGGTTTCCCGGCGCTACATACAGCTTGCCAACAAGCGGGCTTTGCGCCGCTTTCCAGGCGATGGCGTGCTCGCGCCCGCCTCGTCCGATGACCAGTACATTCATCGTCTCCCTCTCCTTTGCCACGCTTAATGTTTAAAGTGGCGCACGCCGGTGAAGACCATGGCTATGCCGTATTCATCCGCTTTGCGGATCGAATCCGCGTCGCGAATCGAGCCGCCCGGCTGAATGATAGCGGTAATGCCGGCTTTCGCCGCCGCCTCGACCGTATCGTCCATCGGGAAGAACGCATCGGAGGCCAACACGGCGCCAACCGCCTGTTCCCCGGCTTGTTCGATCGCAATTTTGGCCGCGCCGACCCGGTTCATTTGCCCGGCGCCAACGCCGACTGTCATCCCGTTTTTGGCCAGTACAATCGCATTCGATTTCACATGTTTGACAACCTTCCAAGCAAACCGAAGCTGTTCGCGCTCAGCCTCGGTCGGCTCGCGCTTCGTAACGACGTTCCATTCAGCGTCTTCGAGCGTGAACGTATCGGCCTCTTGGACGAGCAAGCCGCCATTGACGGAAACGAGCATTTTTTCCTTGACGTCCGGCGCGGTAAAATCAAGCGCCAACAGACGGATGTTTTTCTTTTTCGTCAAAATGGCAAACGCCTCGTCGCTGAATGACGGAGCGATGACGATTTCCAAAAAGATGTCGTGCATCCGTTCGGCTGTTTCTTTGTCCACTTCACGGTTGACCGCAATAATGCCGCCGAAAATCGACACCGGGTCCGCTTCGTACGCTTTCGTAAACGCCTCAAGAAGCGTCGCGCCGACGCCGACGCCGCACGGGTTCATATGTTTGATGGCGGCCACAGCCGGCTCTTGAAATTCGCGAATGAGGTTGATCGCCGCATTGGCGTCGTTAATGTTGTTGTACGACAACTCTTTGCCATGCAGCTGTGCCGCGTTGGCAATCGAGAACGCCGCACCGAGCGGCTTGGCATAAAACGCTGCCGATTGATGCGGATTCTCGCCATAGCGCAATGATTGTTTTTTCGTATACGTGACCGTGAGCGTTTCCGGATAGTTCTCTCCGGTGAGGTTTGTCAAATACTCCGCAATCATCGCGTCATACGCCGCCGTATGGCGGAACGCTTTCGCCGCCAGTTGTTGCCGCGTTTTTGCTTGGATCGAACCGGTCGTTTTCAGTTCTTCAATCACCATCGGATAGTCGGCTGGATCGACGACAATCGCGACATCAGCATAGTTTTTCGCCGCCGCACGCACCATCGTCGGGCCGCCGATATCGATGTTTTCAATCGCCTCCGCGAGCGTCACATCCGGTTTGGCGATCGTTTGTTGGAACGGATACAAGTTGACGACGACCAAATCGATCGGGCGAATGCCATGCTCTGCGAGCGCTGCTTGGTGGCGCTCATCGCTGCGCACCGCCAAAATGCCGCCGTGAATGGCCGGATGCAATGTTTTGACGCGCCCGTCCAAAATTTCCGGAAAGCCGGTGACATCGGAAATCGAAATGACGGGAACGCCGGCGTCTTCAAGCGCTCGTTTCGTCCCACCGGTCGAAATGATATCAATGCCAAGTTCAGCCAGCTGCTTCGCAAACGGAATGATGCCTTCCTTATTGGACACGCTGATCAATGCTCGTTTCACTGCCATCGTTCTCGATCCTTTCTTCCTGTTGTTCCTTTTCCCCTAGCAGCATGCGCAACACCGTCGGGTACAGCTCGTGTTCGACTTGATGGATGCGCTCCTCAAGCGCCTCGATCGGCTCGCCCGGCACGATCGGAACAACGCGCTGGGCGATGACCGGCCCGGTATCCATTCCCTCATCGACGTAATGAACGGTAACGCCCGTTTCCGATACACCAGCCCGATACGCTTGGCCGATCGCATCTTTGCCCGGAAACGCGGGCAACAGCGACGGATGGATGTTGACGATCTTCCCCTCATAAGCCGAAAGCAGCGTCGGCCCGATCAAGCGCATATAGCCGGCCAACGCAATCCAGTCGATTTGGCGCCCCTTTAGCTCACGCAAAATCTCGCTCTCAAACGCCGCTTTGGACGGGTAGTCTTTTGGGGAAAACACAAACGCCGGCACGTTTTCGCGCGCCGCTCGTTCAATGACTTTCGCACCAGGGCGGTCGCAGACCAAAAGCGCCACACGAGCCGGCAAATCGCCGCGTTTGGCCGCGTCCACGATCGCTTGAAAGTTCGTGCCGCTTCCTGAAGCGAACACCGCCAGCCGCTTCATGCCCGGCCCCCTCCAGCAAACGACACGCCCGCTCCTTCGGCCACTTCGCCGATGATGTACGCCGGTTCGCCTCGTTCCGAAAGCCACTCAACAAGAGGAGCCGCCGTTTCCGGACTGACAGCGAGCACAAGGCCGATGCCCATATTAAAGACGGAAAACATTTCTTCTTCCTCAAGGCTGCCCTTTTCACGCAAAAAGTCAAAAATCGGCAAAATCGGCCATGAACCGAGCTGAATGCGCGCGCCGATTCCCGGCGGCAGCATGCGCGGAATGTTTTCGATCAACCCGCCGCCGGTAATATGCGCCATCCCTTTGATCGTAAACCGCTCGCGCACGGAGCGCAACAGTTTCGCATAAATGCGCGTCGGCTTCAATAACTCCTCGCCGAGTGGAACATCAAGCGGCTCGTAAATCTCATCAAGCGACAATTTCGCTTGTTCAAACACGATGCGGCGCACAAGCGAATAGCCGTTGCTGTGAAGGCCGCTTGATGGCAGGCCGACAAGCGCATCGCCCGCTTGGATCGTCTCTCCGGTTATGAGTCGCTCTTTTTCCGCAACGCCGACCGCAAACCCAGCCAAATCATACTCATCTTCATCATACATTCCTGGCATTTCCGCGGTCTCCCCGCCGATCAAGGCGCAGCCGGCTTCGACGCAGCCGTCGGCCACCCCTTTGACGATGGCGGCGATTTTCTCCGGCACCGCCTTGCCGCAAGCGATATAGTCGAGGAAAAAGAGCGGCTCCGCCCCTTGGACAATAATATCGTTGACACACATAGCGACACAGTCGATGCCGATCGTATCATGCCGGTCAAGCAAAAACGCTAGTTTCAACTTCGTTCCGACACCGTCCGTGCCGGAGATGAGCACCGGCTGGCGGTAACCAAGCGCGGATAGATCAAACAAGCCGCCAAACCCGCCGATCCCGCCCAGCACTTCGGGACGCATCGTTTTTTGCACGTGCTCTTTCATGAGGGCGACGGCCTGATAACCAGCCTCGATGTCGACCCCTGCTTGTTTGTATGCCTTTGCCACGTCAACTCCTCCTTTTCGCCGCCCATCACGCTCAGGACGCCAGGCGACGCTCTTGTTGCGCAGCGTTTCTCTCGCGGAAACGCGCCACCACATTCGTCAGCTGCACCGGTTATACTTCCTCCATCATTTCATCGTCAGACATGGCCGCGCCGCTTGACCGAGGCGGGTCGGATATTGGCCAGTGAAACATGCCAAACATTGCCCGCGCTCTGGCGAGACGTCCGGGCGCCCGATCGCCTCAAGCATCCCTTCCTGGCTGAGAAACGCCAGTGAATCCGCACCGATCAAGCGGCGAATCTCTTCGACCGAATATTTCGCCGCGATCAATTCTTCCCTTGATGACGTATCAATGCCGTAAAAACAAGGATGGGTGATCGGCGGGGCGCTGATGCGCACATGCACTTCCACGGCCCCCGCTTCACGGAGCATCGTGACGATGCGCCGGCTTGTCGTCCCGCGCACGATCGAATCGTCGACCATCACGACCCGCTTGCCGGCCACAACCCCGCGCACCGGTGACAGCTTCATTTTCACGCCTTGCTCACGAAGCGCTTGTGACGGCTGGATGAACGTCCGGCCGACGTAACGGTTTTTGATGAGCCCTAATTCATAGGGGATGCCGCTCGCTTCCGCATAGCCGATGGCGACCGAAATGCTCGAGTCCGGCACGCCGGTGACGATGTCGGCCTCTGCCGGCGCCTCAAGCGCCAGCCGTTTCCCTAAGTTTTTGCGGGCCGTATGGACGTTGATGCCGTCGACATGGCTGTCCGGGCGGGCGAAGTAAATGTATTCCATGCTGCAAATCGACCGCGGCTGCCTAGGAGCGAACCGTTCTGAACGCACCCCTTCATGACTGATGATGAGCAATTCCCCAGGCGCCACTTCCCGCTCGTATGTGGCGCCGATGACGTCGAACGCGCACGTTTCCGACGCCACGACATATGCCGAGCCGAGCCGGCCGAGCGACAGCGGCCGGAAGCCGTGCGGGTCAAGCGCCACATAGAGCGCTTCTTCCGTCAGCAGCAAAAACGCAAACGCCCCTTCGATCTGGCTGAGCGCCTCTTTCATTTGCCCGACAAACGTCGGCGCTTGGCTGCGGCGGATGAGATGGGCGAACACTTCCGTATCCGATGTCGTCTGAAAAATGCTTCCTTGTCCTTCAAGCGCGAGCTTCAACTCGATGGCGTTCGTCAAGTTGCCGTTATGGGCGAGCGCCATCGATCCGGTTTGCGAGCGGAACAAGAGCGGCTGCACGTTTTCATAGCCGCCCCCGCCCGCCGTCGAATAGCGGACATGACCGATGGCCGCCGCCCCTTTGAGTGCATCGAGCGTGCCGCTTTGAAACACGTCCGTCACCAGCCCCAGCCCTTTATGACCGGATAAGCTCCCGTTATGCGCCGCCACGATGCCGGCCCCTTCCTGCCCACGGTGTTGCAGGCTGTGAAGCCCGTAATATGTGAGCCGGGCGGCGTCTTCATGCCCCCAAATGCCGAAAATGCCGCACTCCTCGTTCAATCCTTTGATTTCAGCAAGCATGGAATAGCCCCTTTCCAGACGTTTCGCATCTCGTCAACCGAAAGGCGGATGACCGTTTCCCCCTGTTCCCCGTTCACTGTCAAGATGCCGTCGCCTGTCACTTCGCCGATTCGCTTCGCTTCCACGAGCTGTTCAAACGCTTCCTGATGTTCTTTTTTCACTGAAACAACAAAGCGCGATTGCGTTTCGCCGAACAGTTCACTGACGAGGTCGCCGCCGACCGTCACCTTGGCGCCAAGCCCTAAAGCCCCCATCAGGCACTCCGCCAACGCGACCGCCAACCCACCTTCCGCCACATCATGCGCCGACGCCACGACCCCAGCGCGGATCGCCGCCAGCAGCTGGCGCTGGCGTCTTGCCTCCACCTCTAAGTCAATCTCCGGTGCTTTTCCGAAAATGCGGCCTTCCAGCCATTTTTGCAGCTCGCTGCCGCCAAACTCCGGCTTCGCCTCGCCGATCACGTAAATGAGGTCGCCCACTTGCTTAAATAGCTGGGTGGTAATATGCGAAAGGTCCTCAATGAGCCCGACCATGCCGACGACCGGTGTCGGGTAGACGGCCACACCGTTCGTTTCATTGTACAGCGAGACGTTGCCGCTCACCACCGGCGTCCCGAGCGCCCGGCACGCCTCGCTCATCCCGTCGACCGCTTTTTCGAGCTGCCAGAAAATCTCCGGCTTTTCCGGGCTGCCAAAGTTAAGGCAGTCCGTAATCGCGAGCGGCTTCGCCCCCGAACAAACGACGTTGCGCGCCGCCTCGGCGACGGCGATTTTCCCGCCCACTTCCGGATCCAAGTACAAGTAGCGCGAATTGCAATCCGTGGTGAGCGCAAGCGCCTTATTCGTGCCGCGGATGCGCACGACGGCCGCGTCCGATCCTGGGGCGACGACCGTATTCGTCCGCACCATGTAGTCATATTGGTCGTACACCCATTCTTTGCTCGCGATCGTCGGTTGGGCGAGGAGCCCGAGCAATGTTTGGTTGTAGTCTTCGATGTGCGGAATATACGGCGGCATCGCTTGAAATTCGCGGTAGTAAACCGGCTCTTTCGACGGCTTATGGTAAACCGGCGCGTCTTTCGCCAGCGCGTCCACCGGAATTTCCGCCGCCACCTCGCCGCGGAACCAGAGACGAAGCATTTTGTCATCGGTCACTTTGCCGATCGCTTTTGCTTCCAACCCATACTTGGCAAAAATCGCGGCGATTTCGTCTTCCCGCCCTTGCTTGACGACAAGCAGCATCCGCTCCTGCGATTCAGACAGCATCATTTCATACGGCGTCATGCCGGTCTCGCGCTGCGGGACGAGATCCAAATTCATTTCAATGCCAAATCCGCCTTTGCTTGCCATTTCGGCGGATGAACTCGTGAGCCCTGCCGCCCCCATATCTTGAATGCCGACTAACGCATCCGACTTGACTGCTTCCAAACACGCCTCCAGCAGCAGTTTTTCCATAAACGGATCGCCGACTTGCACGGCCGGGCGCTTTGCTTCCGACTGTTCGCTCAACTCTTCCGATGCAAACGTCGCCCCGTGGATGCCGTCGCGGCCCGTTTTCGCCCCGACGTACATGACCGTGTTGCCGACTCCAGTCGCAATGCCGCGCTGAATATCCTCATGGCGGATGATCCCGACGCACATGGCGTTGACAAGCGGATTCCCTTCATACGACGGATCAAACTGCACTTCACCGCCGACCGTCGGGATGCCGACGCAGTTGCCGTACCCGGCAATGCCGGCGACGACCTGCTCGAACAAATATTTGACGCGCGGCGACGTCAGTTCGCCAAACCGAAGTGAATTGAGCAGCGCGATCGGCCGCGCCCCCATCGAAAAGACGTCGCGGATGATGCCGCCGACCCCGGTCGCCGCCCCTTGATACGGCTCGATCGCCGACGGGTGATTGTGGCTTTCGATTTTAAACGCCACCGCCAACCCGTCGCCGATGTCGACGATCCCGGCGCCTTCGCCCGGCCCCTGCAGCACGTGCGGGCCGTCGGTCGGGAATTTTTTCAGCACCGGCTTCGAGTTTTTATAGCTGCAGTGCTCCGACCACATTACCGAAAAAATGCCGGTTTCCGTGTAGTTCGGCAGCCTTCCTAAAATCGCCTCAATGCGCGCAAATTCGTCATCCGTCAATCCCATCTCGCGGTACAATTGTTGTTCTTTGATCATCGCCGCGCTCGGCTCAAGCAGTAACGACATGCGTCTCCCTCCAATAGTTGACGATCGATCGAAATAGTTTCAGCCCGTCCGCGCTGCCGAGCAAGGCGTCGACCGCCCGCTCCGGATGCGGCATCATGCCAAGCACATTGCCCCGCTCATTGACGATGCCGGCAATATCCATGAGGCTGCCGTTCGGGTTTTCCCCATGGTAGCGGAACACGATTTGCTTGTTTTCCACTAAGCGCTCGAGCGTCTGTTCATCGCAATAATAATTCCCTTCGCCATGGGCGATCGGAATCGTAATGACTTCCCCTTTTTCGTAGGCGGATGTAAACATCGTCCCATTGTTTTCCACCACAAGCTGCACCGGCCGGCAGATGAACTTCAACCCTTGATTGCGGCGCATCGCCCCAGGAAGCAAGCCGGCTTCAAGCAAAATTTGAAACCCGTTGCACACGCCAAGCACCGGTTTTCCGGCATCAGCCGCCTGTTTGACGGCAGCCATTACTTTCGAAAAGCGGGCGATCGCTCCGGAACGCAAGTAATCGCCGTACGAAAATCCGCCCGGAAGCAAAACGGCGTCAAACCGGTCCAAGTTGTCCTCATCATGCCAGACGTACTCGACTTCCTCGCCAAGCTCATCGGCGATCGCATGATACATGTCGACGTCGCAATTCGATCCCGGAAATACAACGACGGCAAACTTCATCGGGCGACGGCCTCCTCAATTTCATAGCGGTAATCTTCAATCACCGGATTGGCGAGCAGCTTTTCGCACATCTCGCGAACGAGCTCGTTGATGTCGCGGCCGCTCTCTTCCATCACAAGCTCCATGAACTTCCCGATTCGTACATCTTTCACTTCCGTATATGACAAGCTGTGCAGCGCCCCTTTCACCGCGGTCCCTTGCGGATCCAACACACTTTCGCGCAGCGTCACATATACTTTTACCTTGTACATGCCGATTCTCCCCCTAATCGTTGTAAAATGACTTCATACGCCTCCGTCAAGCTGCCGAGATCGCGGCGAAACACGTCTTTATCGAGCTTCTCGTTCGTGTCAGCGTCCCACAGCCGGCACGTATCGGGCGAAATCTCGTCGGCTAAAACAATCGCCCCGTCCGCCGTGCGGCCGAACTCCAGCTTAAAATCAATTAATCTCACCTTTCGTTCCGCAAAATGGGCGCCCAGCACGTCGTTCACCTTGAGCGCTTCGCGTTTCAACTGGTCAATCTCCTCGCGGCTGGCAAGTTTTAAAATCGCAATATGGTCTTCCACGAGCAGCGGGTCGCCAAGATCATCGTTTTTGTAGTAAAACTCGACAAGCGGCGCCTCAAGCGGCGTTCCCTCCGCCAAGCCGATGCGTTTCGCTAAGCTGCCCGCTACAACATTGCGCACGACCACCTCAAGCGGAATGATCGTCACCTGTTGGACGAGCTGCTCGGTCGGCGACAGCTTTTCAAGAAAATGATTGGCGATCCCGGCTTCGCGCAGCTTCAAAAACAACAAGCTGGAAATCTCGTTATTGAGCCGCCCCTTGCCGGCGATCGTCGCCTTTTTCCCGCCGTTAAATGCGGTCGCACTGTCTTTGTACTCGACCCAAAGCACGCCCGGCGCATCGGTCGCGTAAATCTTTTTCGCTTTCCCTTCGTACAGCAGCTGTTGTTTTGTCGGCATGATGAACGCCTCCGTTATCCAGAAGATTGAAAATTTTCCGCTCGGACGGCCGGCCCAAAGCCAGCCGTTTTCTGCTCAATCCAATCCTAAGCGGGCAAAAATCGTATCGACGTGTTTCAAATGATGGCGGTAGTCAAAGCAATCATCGAGTTCCTCTTTGGTGAGCCGGCTTGTAATCCGCTCATCCGCCTCAAGCAGCGAGCGGAACGGCACTTGTCGCTCCCACGCTTCCATCGCTTTCGGCTGCACCAAATCGTACGCTTCCTCGCGCGTCATCCCTTTGTCAATCAAAGCAAGCAACACGCGTTGCGAGTAAATGAGCCCGAACGTGCGTTCCATATTTTTCTTCATATTTTCCGGGTAGACCAACAAGTTTTTCACAATGTTCGCGAACCGATTCAACATATAGTTCAACGCAATCGTCGCATCCGGCAAAATGATGCGCTCAGCCGACGAATGGGAAATGTCGCGCTCATGCCAAAGCGGCACATTTTCATACGCCGTCACCATATACCCGCGAATGACGCGCGCCATGCCGGTCATATTTTCCGAACCGATCGGATTGCGCTTATGCGGCATCGCTGATGAGCCTTTTTGTCCTTTGGCAAAAAACTCTTCGACTTCGCGGACTTCGCTTTTTTGCAAGCCGCGAATCTCGACGGCAAATTTTTCAATCGATGTCGCAATTAAGGCCAATGTCGCCATATAGTAAGCGTGGCGGTCGCGCTGCAGCGTCTGCGTCGAAATCGGCGCCGGCGTCAAGCCGAGTTTTTCACACACATACTGCTCCACAAACGGATCCACGTTGGCGTACGTGCCGACTGCGCCGGAAATTTTCCCTACTTCCACCATCTTGGCAGCTTGTTCAAACCGCTCCAAATTTCGCACCATCTCGGCATACCAAAGCGCCAGCTTCAGCCCGAACGTCGTCGGTTCGGCATGAACGCCGTGCGTGCGCCCCATCATGACCGTGTATTTATGTTCGCGCGCTTTCTCTTTCAGCACTTGAATGAAGTTTTCCAAATCACGCCGCAAAATCGCGTTCGCCTGCTTTAACAAGTAGCCGAGCGCCGTATCGACGACATCGGTCGACGTGAGACCATAATGCACCCATTTTCGTTCTTCCCCAAGCGTCTCAGAAACGGCGCGGGTGAAGGCGACGACATCGTGGCGCGTTTCTTCTTCGATTTCCTTAATGCGGTTGACGTCAAACGACGCGTTTTCACGCAGGCGGCGGACATCTTCTTTTGGGATGACGCCAAGCTCGGCCCACGCCTCGCACGCGAGCAGTTCCACCTCAAGCCATGCCTTAAAGCGGTTTTCCTCGGTCCAAATCGCTCCCATTTCCGGTCTTGTGTAACGTTCAATCATCCTCGTTCCAGCCTCCGATCATGCCAAATTTGCCACGATTCGATTCTCGCCAACGCCGCCTCGACATCGTCTGCCAGCACCGTCACATGCCCCATTTTCCGCTTCGGCTTCGCTTCGTGTTTGCCGTACAGATGGACGTAGGTCCCCCCGTCGAACGCACCGATATGCCGAATGACCGGCTCGACGTGCTCGCCTAAAATATTGACCATCACCGCCGGCTTCAACAATTCGGTCGATCCGAGCGGCCAGTTGCAGACGGCGCGGATGTGCTGGGCAAACTGCGACGTCGCGCATGCATTGATTGTATAATGTCCGGAGTTGTGCGGTCTAGGGGCCAGCTCATTAATATAAATATCCCCGTCCGCAGTCAAAAACATTTCCACCGCCAGCGTCCCAACGAGCGAAAACGATGCGGCCAACACTTCCGCGTAGCGAATGGCCCGCTCTTGCACGCTTTCCGGAATTCGAGCCGGAACGATCGTTTGATGCAAAATGTTCTCGATATGAATATTTTCCGCCACTGGAAAAACAGCCGTCTCACCATCGAGGTTGCGGGCGACAATGACCGACATTTCCTTCACAAACGGCACCCAGCCTTCCAAAATGCATGGGCCAAGCCCAAGCAAATCAGCCGCTTTGGCTAGATCGCCTTCGCCGCGCAGCACATATTGTCCTTTGCCGTCGTAGCCGCCGCGCCGCGTTTTCAAGACGCACGGGAAACCGATCGTCTGAACGGCCTGTTCAAGTTCCTCCGCTCCATTCACTTCGACATAGGGCGCCACCGGCAAGCTGGCATCAACGATCGCCGCTTTCTCCAGCGCCCGGTCTTGCGTCACCGCAAGCAGTCGGCTTCCTTGCGGGACATAGGCGTTTGCCTCCAGCCACTCAAGCGCTCGCGCATCGATATTTTCAAATTCGTACGTAATGACATCGCTCACGCGGGCCAGTTCAGCGATGGCGTCCAAATCATGATAAGGCGCCGTAATCTCCACATCGGCCACTTGCCCGCACGGGGAGTCAGGCGTTGGGTCGAGCACGGCGATGCGAAAACCCATCTCGCGCGCCGCCAAAGCCATCATCCGCCCGAGCTGCCCCCCGCCGATGATGCCGATCGTCTGCCCAGGAACGATCCGTTGCTTAGTCAAATTGATCACTGCTTTCTACGATTTGTTTGCGAATCGCTTCCCGCCGCGCTTTGAGCGCCTCCATATAGCGTGGCTCAAGCAGTCCAAGAATCGATGCGGCGAGCAGTCCGGCGTTGGTCGCCCCCGCCTTGCCGATCGCCACCGTCGCCACCGGCACCCCGCCTGGCATTTGCACAATCGACAATAACGAATCAAGTCCATTCAATGCTTTTGACTGCACGGGCACCCCAATCACCGGCAGCGTCGTTTTCGCCGCGATCATCCCCGGCAAGTGAGCCGCTCCGCCAGCGCCGGCAATGATCACGCGGATGCCGCGCTCCTCGGCTGTCTCCGCATACCGAAACATCTCATCCGGCGTCCGGTGCGCCGATACGACTTTTTTCTCAAACGGAACACCCAATTCCGCCAAAATAGCGCAAGCATGTTTCATCGTTTCCCAATCCGAATGGCTTCCCATGATCACCCCAACGAGCGGGCTCATACCGTTTCACTCCTTTTGCTAGCACAACAAAACCCAGAACATGCGTTCCCGTTCATAAACGAGGGAAAGCATCGTTCTGGGCTTTGACAGTTGCTGATCGAAAAAAAGCCAAAACCGATCCTTTCCCTCATAGTCCAATCATTTACGGTGATTGGGTAGAAACTTTTGGGCCATATTCCCAAAATTATATGAGGGATCTTCTCATACACTATGAAGTTACCTTTATAGTAGCAGGTTTTTTTTCGGCGTGTCAAGGAAAAAATCGAACATTTAGTATTTCACCAAAGCAAATGTTCGTGTTTTTTGAATCACCAAACGAAGAAGACGGCATATGATGAAGGAGCGGAGGAGGGAGACGTTATGACCAACGAAAATCCATTTATGCCGTTTTCCGATTGGACAAAACATTGGCAACAATTTTTCCAAAATGATTTTTGGGGAAGCATCCAGCCGTTGCTGCCGTCATCGAACAAGCCATCATCCGGCATGAACATTTACAAAAAAGACAACGAGCTGCTCGTTGTCATCAGCCTCCCGGGGCTCGAAAAAATCGAAGATGCAGAAGTGTATGTATCATACAAAACGTTGGAAGTGAAAGCAACCATTAATCTAAACTTCAAAGGGTTTGAGCTAGTAGAAGAAGGCCTTTTCCAAGGCCAATTCCAAAAAACAATCCCACTGCCGTTCGCCGTCAAAGAGGACCGCATCGAAGCAACATACCATAACGGCCTGTTGTTCATCCACCTGCATCGACTTATCCCTGACGAGCCGAAAAAGAAAATTGTCATCAAAAAAAGCGAATAATCTCCCCACGAGTGCAAAAAAAGAAGATACCTATCTTTCCAAAAAAAGTAAAAAAGAGGGTGTCCATGCCGTACAGGACACCCTTACGCGAGTTTCCGTTTCCTATCGCTTTTATGAAAAAGGGGGTCTAGGAAACGATGATCACGCTTTACATTTTGGGGGAGAGGATTGAAAATGGCGTCATTCAAAATGACTCATTTCCCATTAGGCAAAAATAATGAGAGAACCATTCAGCTCCCTCATTTTTTTGCCTGCCTAGCAGCGACCTACTCTTGCAGGGGCGCTGGCCCCAACTACCATCGGCGCTGGAGGGCTTAACTTCCGTGTTC